>NZ_JBFHGC010000035.1:0-9621 GCF_041583315.1 Ilyobacter sp.
ATGGAGGAAAAGGGTGCCTTAGACCTTTTGAATTCCTTAAAATACATGGTGGAAAAGGATTTAAATTTTAAACTAAAACTGGCAGGAAATATCGAGAAAAATCTTGAAAAAGATATTTTTTCTCTTCTTGAAAGGTATAAAGACACAGCAATTTATCTGGGAATAATAGGAGGAGAAGAAAAAAGAAAACTGCTTTTGGAAAGCGACATTTTTATACTGCCTACATACTACCCCATAGAGGGACAACCTATCTCTATACTAGAGGCCATGGTTAATGGATGTGCCATAGTCACTACCAATCAGGGAGGTATAGGGGATATCTTTGGAAAAAATATCAACGGAGCTGAGTGTTTCAAGAAGGACCCCTATTCTATTTACACTGCCGTGTCTGAAACAGCAAAAGAACTAAAAAAATTTCAGAAATACAATTATGAAAAAGCAATAAATAATTATAAACCAAATGATTTTGTGGAAAGAGTGAATAAAATAATCACTCCTTCAGTCAAATGAGATTTTGTCAAAAGGAGGTTCATATGAAGAATACAGCCCCTATAGCTTTATTTGTATATAACCGCCCTAAGGAGACAGAAGGGCTCATTAAATCATTAAAAAATAACAAATTGGCTATGGAGAGTCCCCTCTTTATTTTTTCTGATGCCCCGAAATCAGAAGAACAAATGAAAGAGGTCTCTGAAACAAGGAGTATAATAAAAAAAATATCAGGATTTAAAAGTATCAAAATAACAGAGTCAGATGAAAATAAAGGCCTCGCTCGTTCAATCATAGAGGGAGTGACTCAGGTCATTAACGAATATGGTAAAATCATAGTTTTAGAGGACGATCTTATTTTAGCCGATGATTTTCTAGAATATATGAATGAAGCTCTTGATACATATGAGGACAATTCCTCTATATGGTCTGTAACTGGTTACGGGCCGCCTATAGATATAGACCCTGACTATAAGAATGATGTCTACCTTTCGTATAGGGGCTGCAGCTGGGGATGGGGAACCTGGAAAGATAGATGGTCCAAGCATGAATGGGATCTCTCAGACTATGATAACTTTTCAAAAGACTCTTTGTCAGTAAACAATTTAAAAAATGGCGGTGACGACCTCTTAAAAATGCTGGAACTTCAAGCTATCGGAAAAATGGACTCTTGGGCTATTAGGTCCTGTTATTCACAGTCAAAATATAAAATGTATACAGTCTACCCTGTTAAATCAAAGCTTCAAAATATAGGATTTGGAAAAAATTCTACCCATTGTACAAGCACAAGTACCAAGTACAAAACTGAAATTAATAAAAAGAAAGTCGTTTTTACAAATGACTTAGTGATAAATGACAAAATCATCTATAATTTTAAAAAATATTATGATTTAGACCTTATAGGAAAAATAGGATATTTTTTAAAAAGACATGACTTATACCAGTATTTTAAATGGACTAAAAATTATCTGAGAAAATAATTTTTATACCTAGAGTTGAAAATAAAGTTTTAATAAATAAATTTCTTTGAGATTGGGAGGGATCAGAGTGATTATGCCCAGAATTTTTTTAAAAATTTTAATAATCTCCGTCCAGTTTTTGTGCTACTTCTTTGTAAGTAACCTCTTTAAAATAGATAGTCAATTTCTTTTTTACAGTTATTTTATATATCTTGCACTAAACCTTTCTAAAGGAACTTACTCACTAAAAAATAATCTTGTCTGGGAGGATCTGAATAAACAGCTTCAGCTTCACGGGGAATTTTTTGCTGTCGCTGCAATAACAGACTTCGTATTCTTTGATTTCATCCACATCTGGGGTTATTTATTCATAAGTCTTTTATTTATTTTTTTCAATATCTTTTTTATCAACTTCATCAAAAATCACTTCTGGAGATACCTAAAAAAAAGAATATTGGTTATCGGAACCGGAGACACTGCAAAACAATTCAGAAAACTCATAAAAATCCATCATTCTTCTCTGTATGAAATAATGGGCTTCGTTTATGTAGGGGGAGACCAAAACATTCCCCAAGAGCAGATTGCCTGTAGCTATGAGGAGATCCTTGATTTTATAAAAATTAACTCTGTTGACGAAGTCATAGTGGCACTTCCTAGTGCTAATCTAAAAGATGTAAGCTGGAGAAAAATAAGTGATGATTTAGACGGGAAAATAAAAAAACTGAAATTTATACCTGATAGTAGTGGTATATTTAATCTTAACTCTCAGATTCAGGATTATGACGGCTTACTTCTTATAACTGCCACTAAACAGATACATTCAAAATTCAGAAATGTTATTAAGAGAATAATGGATATTTTACTGAGCTTTGCCGGACTTTTTCTTTTGGGAATACTGATTCTTATTTTTTTCAAAAAGATAAAAAAAGATGGTGGTCCTATATTTTTTAAACACTCTAGAATAGGCAGAGATCTGAAAGAATTTAAAATATATAAGTTCAGGACTATGTATGTAGATGCAGAAGAAAGGCTGCAAGAGATGCTAAAAGATGAAAAAAAGAGAGAGGAATACTACAATAATTTTAAACTGAAAGATGACCCCAGAATTACTCCCATTGGTAAATTTCTTCGGGAAAGCTCCTTAGAAGAGTTCCCTCAGTTCATCAATGTTCTCAAAGGTGAAATGAGTCTTGTAGGTCCTAGGCCTATCGTTAAAAAAGAACTTGAAATGTATTACGGTGGTGAAATCGGAAAGAAAGTTTTTCAGATAAAGCCCGGAATAACTGGTATGTGGCAGTCACACGGACGTTCAGATGTGGAAGATTATGGAGAAAGAATTGCATCGGACTTGTATTACATTAGAAACTGGTCTTTATGGCTTGATATAGTTCTGTTACTGCAAACCATTAAATATGTGTTAAATCGAAAAGGAGCCTATTAATAAACTATATAAAAACAGCGGGATCAGATATAAGTCTGATCCCGCTGTTTTTATATTTGTTTTAAGAAACAGTCCATAAAAAATTCTCTAAATGCAACTAACCTCTATAGCAGATAGTAAGTCCCTTTAAAAAATTCCTCATAAATTTATCTCCGCATTCCATGTAATTTTTATGATCTTTATTTCTGAATAGTGCTGATAATTCAGAACTTGAAAGTTCCAGTCCTGCCGCTTTAAATATCTTCAGCATACCTTCACTTCTAAGATTAAGAGATATCTGCATTTTTTTCAATATCATATTATTTGTGAGCTTTTTTTCAACCTTTTTTACTTCTCCCTCTTTAGGCTCTTTTTTTCCTCTTTTAAGAGTGATGAATCCGTCTAAAAAAAGAGTCATAATACGGTCGTTGCACTTAACCTGTCCTTCCTCGTCATCTTTTTTCAGGAAGTTTTTTAGATCCTCTATAGTAAGCTCGTAACCGGAAATTCCAAAAGCTTCTACCATTTCAGAATCCTTAATATCCAAGGCGTATCTAAAACCTCTCATTATATCGTTATTACTCATTTTTACCTCCAATAAATTATACTTTGCGATATATAAATAAAACATTTAAAAAGGCTAAGCTCCATTGCTTAGCCTTTCTTATTATAACCTATGAAACACTAAACTACACACCATCACTCAGTTCTAGTTGTAGGTCTCAGAGTTTTTTTATAAAAATAATATTTAAAAATTATACCATTTTTTTCTGTAAGTGTCCATAAAGATAAGAAGATTTATCTCTGACTTTAAAGTCAGAAAAATATTTATTATATAAACTAAAACAGATCACTTGAAATCCCAGGGTTACTTTCTATGTTAGCTTGGCTTTTTATCTCTTCTAGCTCTTCATTTGAGATCTCATCTGTTACAGTGACATCATCACTCTTGAAGAAGTCCCCAAAACCTTTAGAATAGCTTCTATTACTTTCTACAGGAGCCTGACCTCTCTTAAAAAGTCCTGTTCTTACAGATATGCTGGAAGAATCTCCAAGCAGTCCGGTTCTAGAGTCAATATTTGCAGTCACAAGAGTTCCATTTTCTATCTGCTCCTCCATAAATTGAAACTCTCCAGGATTATAAGCACCTGCGTTTATCATTCTCTGGTAGTATTCTCCCCAAAGAGGTGCAGCAGCTCCTCCACCTGTGGAATTTTCCATAGATGAGTTGTCATCATAACCAATATACAGAGTAGTCACATACTCAGGAGTAACTCCGGCAAACCAGGCAGTCCTGTAATCATTTGTCGTCCCTGTTTTACCTCCCTGCTCTATATAATTTCCATCTCTGTCAGTTACACGGGCTCTTCTTCCAGAACCATTAGTTACTGCATTTTTCATCATATGAACAATGAGAGATACATTATCACTGTCAAAAATCTTTTCTTTTTCCACAGGAGATTCATATAAAACATTTCCGTATCTGTCGAGAACTTTTGAGATGAATATAGGCTTGACCTTATACCCTCCGTTGGAAAATGGTAAATAAGCTGTAGCCAGGTCTAAAGGACTCATGCTCATGGTACCTAGAGCAATAGAAAGATTAGAGGGTATATCTACATTTACCCCTGTTTTCTTAAATGTATTTATTGCACTTCTCACTCCTATTTTTTCAAGAAGCTTTATTGCCACTATATTTACAGATTTCTCCATGGCTTCCAAAATAGTCATGTTTCCAGAAAAAGTCCCTCCGTAATTCTGAGGTTTCCAGTCTCCGTACTCTATTTCAGAGTCCTCTATGACAGTATTCATAGGAATACCTTCTTCGAGAGCAGTAAAATAGACAAAAGGCTTAAAAGAAGATCCAACTTGTCTTTTTGCCATGGTAGCTCTGTTGAAGTTTCCGGTTTTAAAATTTTTCCCCGCCACTATACTCTTTACATAGCCGTTGCTTGAATCTATAGTTACAAGAGCCCCTTGCAACTTGGGATTTTCTCTTAATAGCTGATAGTTGTTAAAAGTCTCAAGAGCAGCCTTTTGCATCTGCAAATCAAGGGAGGTATATACCTTTAGTCCCCCTTCATAAATTGTATTTTCATCAAACATTTCAAATATCTTTTTCTCAACTATATCGGTAAAATCAGGTGATTTCAAAGACTTTCTGCTGTTTTTTTCTCTGATAACAGAGGTGTATTTATCAGCAATAAAATTCTTAGGAAGTTCCTTTTCCAGAACAAATTTTTGTTTCATAGCTCTGGCATACTGATCCTCTGTAATATAACCGTATTTTTTCATCTGTTTTAAAACCAGACGGGTTCTTTTCAGAGACTGCTCCAAATTTTTTCTGGGATTATAAAGAGTGGGCCTATTGGGCATTCCAGCAAGCATAGCTCCCTCTGCTATATTAAGGGCTTCCACATCCTTGTCAAAAAAAGACCTGGCTGCGGTTTTTATCCCATATGCCCCTGAACCGAAATATATTTCATTTAGGTATTTTTCCAAAATCTCGTCTTTTGTATACCTTTTTTCAATTTCTAAGGTTATAAGGGCTTCCTTTACTTTTCTGGTAAGCTTCTTTTCATGAGTCAGAAAGGCATTTTTTGCCAATTGCTGTGTTATCGTACTGGCTCCCTGGGCTGCTCTCCTCTGAGAGATATTAACCACTATAGCTCTCCCTAGCCTGAAAGGGTCTAGGCCATGGTGTTTGTAAAATCTCCTGTCCTCAATGGCTACAAAAGCATTTTTAACATTTTCAGGTATTTCTGAAATAGTGACAGTGTCACGTCTTTCCCTGTATATCAAGTCAATGACTTCTTCATTGCTGTCATAAATGGTAGTAGGTACCGCAGGTGTATAAGACTCTACAAGTTTCCCAACATCTGGGAGACTTTTATAGGCGCTGAATATAAGGGAAAAAGACACTAACCCCACAGCAACAACTGATAAAAAAACCAATAAAATAGAGACTTTAAATATTTTTTTCATACTATTTTTCATAATCATCCTCTTTATAATTTAATATTTACATATTAACATAAACGCAATAAGGAAACAATAAAGGGCAGCATACCTAAATTAAGATAAATTTGTAATTTTTGAAGTCTGTACAGGCATAAAAAATCCCCCCTTAGGTATAGGGGGAATAACTTTTATTTTTTAACGCTCTGTCTCAATTGGCCACATGCACCATCTATATCAGAACCTTTTTCATGTCTCAGAGTTACATTTACCTTTCTGTCATTTAGAAGATAATTGTAAAATCTTTTTATTTTATCCGGAGAGGGTCTCTCATAGTCATTTCCAGGAACTGGATTGTAAGGGATAAGATTCAGTACATGATCAAAGCTGTGCATAAACTCTGCAAGCCTGTCTGCATCACTTTGAGTTACGTTCAACTTATCTATAAGAACATACTCAAAAGTAATTCTTCTTTTTGTGATCTTTTGATATTCATTTAATACTGTGTAAAGGTCTTCTAGTGGATATCTTTTGTTTATAGGTATTAAAGCATCTCTCTTTTCGTTTGTTATGGCATGAAGAGATATTGCAAGTTCTACAGGTATTCTTTCCTGTAAAAGTTTTTCAATCCCCGGAATAATTCCAGAAGTAGATATGGTGATTCTTCTCTTAGAAATATTCATACCCCTTTCATCTGAAAGAGTTTCTACAGCTTTAATAACATTTTCAATGTTCAGCATAGGCTCACCCATACCCATGAATACTACATTTGTAATATTCTTTCCTTCACTTTTGAAAAATCTTCTCTGCACCGTATACACCTGGTTTAAAATTTCATGTACATTCAGATTTCTGATAAAACCATCTAATCCTGTGGCACAAAAACTACACTTTACAGGGCATCCAACTTGGGATGAGATACAAAGAGTGTTTCTTTCTTTATGTTTTAAAAGAACTGTTTCTATTGTATTTCCATCTTCTAATTTGAAAACAAATTTTTCTGTATAGTCTATTTTAGAAACTTTGTGTTTCACAACGTTCAAAAATGGAATATAGCTTTTAGACTGGAGAATCTCCCTGTCTTTTTTAGAGATATTTGTCATATCATCTATGTTTCTGATTATTTTTCCATGAAGCCAGTCGAATATCTGCTTACCGTTGAATTTCTTCATCCCGATGGAAACAATAAAATCTTCTAACTCTTTTAAATTTAAATTTAAGAGATTAGTTGTACTCTCCATAATTACCTCCAAATATTAATCAATCGGGGTATATCATACCACAAAATAGACAAAGTTACAACTTAGATAAATACTCTTCTAAGTATTGAAAAATAAGAGCTTTTGTAAGGTTTCCTTTAAAATTGGCCCTTGCCTCATTTCCACCGCCTTTTATCTCCATTTTGATTTTTAAAAAATTAAAAAATTCTTTGCAATTTATTGTTTCAGAAGCGATTGTAAACTGTCCCGATTCTCCAAAAACCAGAATATATTTTGAAAGTTCTGTATATTTTGGAAGAGAATTTGCTACATGGTTATTTTCGGGATAAAATATAACTTTTTTATCTGTTAGATTTTCTGAATTATCCATCAATTCTTTGGCTAAAAGTTCTGCATATTTTTGTGTTATAGAACGAAGCTCAAGTTCTCCTGATTTTTTATCCGAGTTTATTTTATCAAGCATGGTAGTTATCTCATTCTCTTTACAGCTCAAATTTTGGCATAGCTTGGTCACTAGCTTATTTTTATTGTAATAATCTTTTAATGCTCTGTTTCCAGATACATAAAAAAATCTTGTATAATTCCCTTTTATTTTTTCCCAGGACAAAATTTTAAACAACTGCATCTCACAGGTATTTTTTACATGAAAACCTCCACAGGCGTTTGTGTCTAAATCTCCTATCTTTACTATACGTACATCGCCTTTTACTTTATGGCTTACAGCTTTTCTCATATCTTCAAAAGAATCTACCTCTTCCTTAGTGAAAGTCGATATTTCAACTGGAATTGAATTTTTTATAGCATTGTTTACCATAACCTCTATATTTTTTATGAATTCATCTGTGATATTTTTTGAATCTAGATCCACCGTAGAATACTCTTCAGACATTCTGAATCCAACCGTATTTAGAGAGTAGTTATTGTAAGCTATGGCAGAAAAAAGATGCTGGGCCGTGTGCTGTACCTCTATATCCTTTCTTCTTTCATAATCTATTATAAGATCATTTTCTCCTAGATGAACTTCACCGTCAACTAATACATGGTCCTTTTCTACGGACACTATATTTCTACCGGCGATGGTACCTCTGTCTCCTAGCTGTCCGCCCTTTCCGTCTGGGTATAGGGGTGAATCTTGCAGAGTTACTTTGTATCCATTTTTTACTTTTTCACATGAAATAACTATAATTTTATCCATAAAATTTCCCCTCCTGTTTTTTTATCATATAATAATTTCTTTTACCTTACAAGAATTAAGTTGAAAGAATTATGAATAAGATATATAATACTTTAAATAGCTTATGATTTTATTTCTATAGCTACAGATATCTACCATAAAAACTGTAAGATATAAAAATGGAAACCACTATATCTAAAAAAGGATAAAAATATGAAATATAAAGATCTAGTTAAAAAAAATAGTGAGTGGGCAGAAGAAAAATTAAACTCTGATAAAAACTACTTTGAAAAATTATCCAGTGGACAAAATCCGCCTTTTTTATACATAGGATGTTCAGACAGCAGAATGCCTATAGATACATTTACAAAATCTGAACCAGGTAATTTTTTTATACATAGGAATATTGCCAATCAGGTCTTCCCAAATGATATGAATCTTCTTTCTGTTGTAGAATATGCAGTAGAAAGCCTTGAAGTTGAACATATTATAGTTTCGGGGCACTATGAATGCGGCGGAATAAAATCGGCCTATAAAAATGAAGGCTGCACAGACCTTACTGGAAATTGGTTGATGCCTATAAAAAAGCTAATAATACAAAATAGGGATGAACTTGAAAAAATAGAAGATCTTAATGATAAATTAGACAGAATTACTGAATTGAATGTTTTAGAGCAATTAACACATGTTTTTAAAATACCATTTATAAAAAATAAAATAGCTTCTGGAAAATATCCCAAGATTCATGGTTGGATCTTAGATATCAGAAATGGAAAAATAAAAGAGATAGAATATCCGTTGGAACAGTGGAAAAATGACGGTATTATCCCCTCTGATTATGAAATTTAAACTATAAATACACAAAAAATTAAAAAGGTGTCTTCAGCAGGATAATCTACTGAAGTCACCTTTTTTTTACTAGGTAAATCTTACCACTATATGTTTGATTTCTCATCAATTCAAGATACTTAAATTAAACTGTATTTTACACAAAACTCCTGTAGACACAAAAAGTTAATTTTACTTTGCCTCAATAAATTTTCTAGAGACAATCAGTCCAATTATGCACGCTGCGATTACAGGGTAGAAAATATAGAAATAAGTACCAAAAGCCTCGTCAATATATCCTCCGATAAAGCCCTGAGATAAAGCCCCTATACCATAAGCAGTAAAGAGAATCCCATAATTTGCACTATAGTGACTTTTTCCAAATAAATTAACCGTAGATGCGGGAACAATTGCAAGCCATCCACCTAGGTTTAGCCATATAATTGCAAATGATAGTCCAAAAATAAATATATTTCCCTTGAACAATAGAGAAAGTACTCCTGCAGTTATTATCATTAAGTATGACAAAGTGATTGTTTTTTTTGTTCCGAGTCTGTCTGTAAGAGCCCCAAA
>NZ_JBFHGC010000036.1:0-9575 GCF_041583315.1 Ilyobacter sp.
GTTGAAGATGAAGAAACACAAGAGTTAATAGTAACAGAGTTTCCAAATACACATCCTGTGGCAGCAAGAGTTGCAGGAGACATGCTAGGAAAGGCAGATAAGGAAAGAGCGAGTATCGTTTCAACAGCTCTTACTAAATTAGGAATATATCAGGATCCTATCATAGACAAAAATACATCTGGCAGTGATTTTAAGATAAATGATCTCATGAATGCCGACGTTCCTTTAGATCTTTTTCTTGTCACACCACCTAAGGCATTAGATGTCACAGCTCCTCTTTTTAGGTTGATCATAACTCAGATTATATATGGACTCACTGAGGAAATGGTATTTGTGGATGGAATGAAAAATAAGGGATATAAGCATAGACTTTTACTTTTATTGGACGAGTTTTCTGCACTTGGAAAAATTCCATTAATAGAAAAAGCTTTGGCCTTTATAGCAGGTTACGGCATGAAGGCTCTTTTGATAACCCAGGATATTAACCAAGTAAATAGGCTATATACAAAAGATAATTCTATACTAAGTAATTGTTATGTATCTATTTTTTATACTCCTGCAAAATCAGATCACGAAACTCCAAGATTAATATCTAATTCTTTAGGAGATAAAACCATTGAGTTTACAACCAAATCCTGGAAAGGCTTTAAGTATTTATCTGATTGGAGTTATTCTTCACACAGAATTGGAAGAAGACTTTTAACAGAAGGGGAAGTTGGGACTTATCCTTCAGATAAAAACTTAATTTTAATAAACGGAAAGCCTCCTATACAAGGATTTAAGATTAAGTATTATGATGATAAAAAATATTTAAATAGATTAAAGCTAAGAGCAAAGGAGTAAAGTATGAAGCTAGAAAGTTTACACCAGAAAAGGGAACGCCTTAAAGAAGAAAAGAAAAGCTTAGATTTACAGATAAAAGAGGTCCTTCAAAAAGAAATGGCTAGAAAAAAGAGAGAGATCAATAAATTTTTAGACTACTTAGGTATCTATAGCAAAATTATTGACGATGATTTGGCAAAACAAGTTTTTTATGGAAGTGCTCAGGAAACAATTGAATTAATACAAGATCCTGAAAATAATAAGGAAAGATTAAAATATTTAAAAGAGATTGGAGCCTTTAAAATAGAGGCGTTAAAAGAACAGAAAAGAATGGAGGCACTTAAAAGAAAGGCCTCCAAAAAGGAAAGTATATCATGAGCCTAACTAAACAAAGGCAATTAGACCTTATTGAAACAGCCTTAGGAGAAACAATTTTGAACTACCTGCTAGATGATGATGTTATTGAAATCATGTTAAATCCAGATAGAAAATTGTGGATAGATACTCTTAATGAAGGTCGGAAATATACTGGAACAGATATTTCACCTTCTTCGGCATTAAGAATAATTAACTTAGTATCGAGTGCAGTAGAAACGGTAGTAAATAAAAACAATCCTATACTTAGTGCAGAACTTCCAGGAACAGGAAGTAGATTTCAGGGGATGCTCCCACCTACTGTTGCTAATCCAATTTTTACAATAAGAAAAAAGGCGATAAAGATTTTTACTTTAGATGATTATTTAGAAAGAGGATCTATAACGAAAAAACAATATTTAAAGGTCTGTAAGGCCGTAGAAGATAGAAAGAATATACTAGTTGTAGGGGGAACCTCCACTGGAAAAACAACTTTTTGTAACGCCATCATCAATGAAATGGCTAAGTATGATAATAGAATTATTATTTTAGAAGATACTCAAGAGCTTCAATGCTCAGCAGAGGATGTTGTTTTTATGAGAACGACAGATAATGTAACTATGCGTGACCTTATAAAGTCTACAATGAGATTTAGGCCAGACAGAATAATGATAGGTGAAATAAGGGGAGGAGAAGCATTAGATCTATTAAAAGCTTGGAATTCCGGCCATCCTGGGGGAGTTTGTACAATTCATGCCAATGACTGTAAATCAGGTCTTGAGAAATTAGAACAATATATACAGGAAGTGGCAACAGGCTCACAAGAAAAATTAATAGCCTCAGCAGTAGACATCATAATAACAATTAAGAAGTTAGGAACTAAAAGATACATAGAAAATATAGTAGAACTTAAAAACTATAATAACGATTATGAGTTATTAAAAATAGATTAATTGAGAAGGTGATAAAAGTCTATGAGTATTAGAGATAACTACAGAATACCAATATGTCAAGCAATAACAAAAGACATTCCAGTAGCAGGAGGTCCAAGAAATGTAGTTGTTCTTAATTCAACCCTTGCAGGAATTGTTTTTTTAGGATTTGAAAATATTATAATTATGCCGCTATTTGCTTTTACACATCTTCTCATTATTTATGCAGCTAAAAGAGATCAAAAATTTTTCGAGTGTTTTAAAAGATATATTCGGCATAAAAAATATTATCATCCCTGATTAAATATAAAAAATGGAGGAAAAGTTATGTTTCTTAAAGAGTACAAGGATATACAGGATCGATTAGCCTTTTATCTTCCTTGGGGATATATGGTTGAGCCAGGGATTCTTATTAATAAAAATGGGTCTATACAGGCTACCTTTTCCTTTCGAGGTTTTGATCTCGATAGTTCCACAATTGAAGAACTTACCTCTTCGGCAAAAAAAATTAATAACATTTTTAAAAGAATAGATGGAGAATGGACCTTTCATTGTGAATCAAAGCGTTTCAAATCCAAGAATTACATTGTTAGTAAAGAAATTAAGGAAATACCAGTTAAAATTATAGAGAATGAACGGAAAAAGTTTTTTGAAAGTGGGCATCACTATGAAAGTAAGTATTACTTTACCTTGACATATCTCCCTCCAAAAGACACCACAAAGAAGTTTCTTGATTTTTTTATAATTGGTGAAAAAGATGAAGTTGGAATAGATTACAAAGAAGCTATAAAAACATTTAAAAATCAAAGTGAAGATTTTTTTCTTTCCCTAAAATCAGTATTTGCCCAAGTAAAGTGGCTTAATGATAAGGAAACGTTAACATATCTCCATAGCACAATATCAGATAAATATCATGAAGTCAAAGTACCAGAATTTTCTTTATTGCTAGATAATTTCGTAACTGACACCCCATTGATTGGAGGCTTAGAACCAAAATTAGGAAATAAACATCTGAGAACTATATCAATAGACGGTTTCCCAGGATCAAGTGTCCCTGGAATTCTTGATGAATTAAACAGGCTCAATGTTGAATACCGTTGGGTTACTAGATTTATTGCATTAGATAAAGAAACAGCTTTAAAAAATCTAGAAAGCTATCATAGAAAATGGTTTGCTGGAAGAAAAAGCTTTTTTCAACTTATTAAAGAGGTATTTACAAATCAAGAAACCACACATAATTTAAATAGAGACTCCTTAAATAAAGCAGAAGAAGTAGCCCAGGAGAAAACTTTTATTCAAAGTGATAGAGCATCCTTAGGTTATTACACATGCACAATTGTGATCTTGGATGAGGATAAAAAAATTCTTAATAAAAAAATTAAAGAGATCGTTAAAATAATCAACGGTCTTGAATTTATAGCCCATCTTGAGACATTTAATACTATAGAGGCTTGGTTAGGATCTCTCCCAGGAACAACAATATACAATATAAGAAAACCCATGATAAATTCCTTAACTTTGGCTCATCTATTACCTATAAGTGCAGTATGGGCTGGTGAATTATGGAATAAACATCTTGACGTCCCACCACTACTTTATACACAAACAAGTGGAAATACTCCATTTAGATTAAATCTTCATCAAAGTGACGTCGGCCACACAATGATTGTAGGAATGACCGGAGCAGGGAAATCTGTAAAACTAGGTGCTCTTGCAGCTCAATTTAAAAAATATAAGAACTCACAAATATACATATTCGATAAGGGGGCTTCTTCAAGAATACTAACTAAAACTGTAGGAGGTGATTTTTATGATCTTGGAGGAGAAGATTTAGCTTTTCAACCTCTTGCTCAGATAGATAAACCTACTGAAAAAGAATTTGCCCAAGAATGGATTGAAGCAATTTATATACAAGAAAATATAAAGATAGATCCAAAGAAAAAGGAGGCTATTTGGAACGCATTAACTGACCTTGAGAATACCCCAATTGTCCAAAGAACTTTAACTGGATTTAAAGCATACCTTCAGGATGAAGACTTAAGAAGGGCTATAAAACCCTATACCAATGAAGGACCCTATGGAAAGTATTTTGATTCTTCTGAGGATAATCTAGACTATGGAAATTGGCAGGTTTTTGAGATGGAAAAGATTGCTGAAAAAAAACAAGTTATTACTCCTACATTAAGCTACTTATTTCATAGAATCGAGACAGAACGGCTTAAGGGAGATCCTACCCTTATAATTTTAGATGAATGCTGGTTATTTTTTGATAATCCACAATTTGAATCTAAAATCAGAGAATGGCTTAAAGTCCTTAGGAAGAAAAATGCAAGTGTTGTCTTTGCAACTCAAGAACTTAATGATATAGCTAAATCTAATATCTGCGAAACTGTAAAAAATGCATGCCAAACTAAGATATTTCTGCCAAACCCTAAAGCTAGAGAAAATATTGAAATATATACAGAATTTGGATTGAATGAAAGAGAAATTGAAATTTTGTCTTTAGGAACTTTAAAAAGGGATTATTACTATAAATCAGTTTTGGGTTCCAGGCTATATCAATTGGGATTAAGTCCTTTAGAATTAGCATACCTGGCAACAAGTGGCGAACATGATCAGCAAGCAGCTAAAAATATTATGCACCTAGATACCAGAGACTTCAATGTTGCTTGGCTCAAAATCAAGGGATTTGACGGAGAATCCATAATAAAAGAAGCTGAAAAAATAGAATTTTTTAAAACGCGTGCTACGAGGATTTGAATAAGCGAATAAGAGCTTGTTCTAACCACAGGAGCGCAACATATTATTAACTTATAAATACCTAGTATAAAGAATAACCAAAGAAAGGAGGACCAAATGAAAAACAAGCTCTTAGCTATCACTAGAGAAGGTATTCCGTATCTTCCACAACTTAAAAGGGTTCTCAAAAATACCAATGCAACTATTTTAATGCAACAAATTGAATATTGGTTTCATAAAAAAAATGGGCAGCCATTTTATAAATTTCTTTCTAAACCTAACAAAGAAAATAAATTCTATAAAAATGGTGATAGCTGGTCTGAAGAGCTTGTTTTTTCTGAAAAAGAAGTTAGAACAGCATTTAGTAAACTAGGGATTGCATATGGCAGCAAGAGAGCATTTGAAGAGACAATAAATAGTGGGAAAAATGTATTCAGAAATGAAAGAGGAGAGGAATTTTTTTATTGCTCATATCATGACAAAATTAAGGGCATTACTTTCTATTATAGGAATAATAAATATACTGATGATTTTTTAGACAATTTAATTAAAGTAGAAGCAAATGATCTAGATACACCAGAAATAAAAGGCAATCCCCCTAAACTCCCTTTGGGTAGTTACAGAGATGACCAAAGAGAATTTACGGAACTGCCTCAAGGGAAGTTACATATATCAGATACTACTTCAAATATTACTACAGAAGAAAAATCTTCTTCTAAAAAAGCAGAAGATAAGAAAATTCTCACTTTAAAATTTTTAGATAATTATAGTTTAAATGAAAAAACCAAATCTAACATAAGAAAAAATATCCCTAAACTTACAGAAGAGAATTTTAAAGAGATTTATAACAAAATGAAAAAAGATCCTAAAGTAAAATCTTTAAATGGAGCTATTTACACTGCTTTAATTGGTAAATGGAGTACTTTTAAAATAAATAGTAGACAAAAAGAATGGCAAAGGGGGGATGCAATAACCCCTGAAGAATTAAAGGAAAAGATAAAATATGACCTTGAAAATCTTGAAAAAATAAAATTTGAAAAGAGTATTTTACTTGAAGAATATAATAGCTTGCCTACTGAGAATAAAATTAAAATTTTGGAGACAGCTAAAATAAACTATCTCGAAGCAACTGGGACAAAATCCATGGATATACTGCATAAAAAAATTTTTGCTTCGACTAAAAATACATATATCGCTGAAATTATGAAACAAGTCAAGAAAGAATGATTTAAAGTTTGGGAGGAATCTATATTATGAAATTTATTTTAATTTTTTTTATTAGCATATATTCACTGACATACTCTTTCACAGTCCATGATCCCATAAATTACGCAGTAAATTTAGAAAATAAGTTAAATACTCTTGAACAGATTGATAACCAGATAAGAGGTCTTGAAAATCAAGCCAAAAGTCTTGTTAATCAAGCTAAACAACTTCAAAAGTTTGATTTAAGTTTGAGTATGGGATCGATACAGAACCTCAGAAATAATCTCCAAAAGATAATAGCATTACAAAATAATACTCAGTCAACAATTAATTATTACACTGATCTTCAGACCAAGTTTGTTGAACTTTATCCAGATTATACTGACGATTCTTTCCTCACAGCCAGTGATTATTCCAGAAAGGCAAAAGAACTTTCTAAAGAGATTAACAATGTTACGTATGATGTAATGAAATCTTTGGAGATAATATCTCCTGAAAAATATAATAATGATACAGAAAGGATAGATGCCATTATGGATACAGCTAAAGATGCAGAAGGTCAGCTACAAGCAATTCAAGCAATAGTCCAACTCTCTGCAGGAACAGCTCAGCAATTAATGGAATTAAAGTATTTAACAGGTCAGAGTCTTAAATTACAGTCAACTTACATTGTAAATAGAAATCAAGAAGAAATAAGAAACCTACAGAATGAAAAATCAAACTTAAGGCACGATATGGACACCAGTAATGAATCTTCAGGAATTATAGATAATGATGGTAATTTACTAGGGGAATTTTTCTAGGAGGAAACTATATGTATAGTGATAGTCAAATTTTAACTAAAACACTTGAAACACTTTCTAAAGAATTTTTTAGAATTCCTGAAAATTTAAAAGGAACAGCCCTTTGGCTTCTTCTTACCCTAACAATAATTGATTTTGGAATGCTTATTTTCAAAATTGATGAGATCAATTGGATAAAAACACTATGCAGAAAAGCTTTTAAAATAGGGTTTCTGTACTGGATAATAGACGAATATCAATATGTCTTAACAGAAATACAAAGGGGATTTGTTAAGATTGGGGTTAATTCTACTGGTTTTTTTAATGGCGAGCTTTTAAGAAATCCAAGTAATTTATTGACTGAGATATTTAACATAACTACACCCTTATATGACAATGCTGCTCTTTTTACAAAAACCGGACTCATGTATTGGGTAATTATACTTGTGATGTATTTCTGTGCTATTGCAATTGCATTTCAGGTCTTCGTTGTATGGCTTGAATTTTATGCTCTTACTGGTATAACTATAATATTTATACCATTTGCTGCTCTTGATAAAACTTCATTTATAACTGAAAAAGCTTTTTCTATTATACTTTCTATGGGGATTAAAATTATGACTTTAGCCTTAACACTGGGAGCTAGCTATAAAATTCTATCAAATATAAGTATACCGGCAAACATGGGGTTACTCCCTGCACTTCATGTATTGAGTATAGTAATGTCTATTATGTACTTAATATGGAGGACGCCAGGACTTGCAGCATCACTTTTAACAGGAAATCCTAATTTATCCAGTGGAGATATGGCTGGTTTTGTAAAAAGTGGTACAAGTGCAGGAGCTGCAGCTGTAGGTGGGGCTATAGGGGCTATGGCTGGTAGTGGTAAAAACTTTATTAATTTTGGATTGGGAGCCTCTGGTAAAGCAAGTCTTGGAGAGAGCTTTAAGGGGGAGAGAGCTCATGCTGCTGGTCAGAGAGTTAGTAAAATAATGTCTGGTTTTAGTAGAACTAATGATAATATAACTGCACCTGGTGGGAAAGAAAATTCAGAGTCGTACCAAAGTTCTAAAAAACATGAATAATTGGATGTGATAATTGCTTTTATGAAAAAATATAATTTTTATTTGATAATTTTTATTTTGAGCCTTGTCTCAATTTTATTTGCATTAAGAAACCATCTCACCATCAATGTAAGCTCTAGCCTTCCTAGAGGTGTCTACTGGCTTGCTGAAGCAGAAGAGATTGAAAGGGGAGATATGGTTCTTTTTAATATCCCTAAAAAATCTGAAAAGTACATCCACGGAAGAAAATATCTTAAAAAAGATATTAAAAAATTATTGAAAAAGGTAGTTGCCACAGAGAAAGAAAGAATAGTTAGGATTGATGATAGACTATATATAAATGGAAAATTTCATTCATATATCAAAAGCAAAGATTCCAATGGCAGAACCCTTCCTTACTTATCTACTAGAGATTTACAACCTCGGTTTAACGAATTATTTGTCCTTGGAACTAACCCTAATTCATTTGACAGCAGATACTTTGGAGCAATTAATAGATCAGAGATAGAAAAAAAGGCTAAACTAATTCTTAAATATTGAAATTAAAAATTAGTATATTTTTCTAGTTTTATCAATAAATATAAAGGGAGTAAGTCTATAAAAATTAATTGTATGTGAGAAACATTGTTTAGCTCTAAATATAGCAAGAGCTTTAAGTCAATTTCAAAAGAAAAAGTGGACTCAGAAGATTAGAGGTTGGGAAAAGATACTAAGAATGTTGGTAGTAGTTTATCCTGAAAAAATGGATAAATATTTAATTTAAAAAGGTGATCCAGCTGGATCACCTATAAATGACTAGGAATATAATTTACACGGAATTTGGGAAAGACCCATTACTTTGATTTTTGAATTTTCAATGTCTTTATTTCTTCAGTGATCAGAGGAACTATTTTGGAGACATCTCCTACAATTCCCAAGTCTGAAATATTAAATATAGGAGCTTCTTTATCTTTGTTTATTGCTATTATAAATTCTGACTCTTCCATTCCGGCTACGTGTTGTATTGCTCCTGAAATTCCTAGTGCAAAATAGATGTCGGGTCTTACTGTTTTACCTGTTTGACCTACCTGTCTATCATGATCTATCCATCCTGAATCTATTATTGCTCTTGAAGCAGATACAGTCCCTCCAATTTCTTCTGCAAGTCCCTCCAGTTTTTTGAAGTTATCAGCACTTCCGACCCCTCTTCCTCCAGAAATAAGAATATTGGCTTCTGTTATATCTATTTTTTCTTTTTCTTCTTTAACTATTTCAATTATTTTTACCTTCATTTTTGAACTATCAAATTTTACATTGAATTTTTCAATTTCACCTTTTCTTGCATCATCTTTTTGAAACTTTTGCATTACTCCAGGCCTTACAGTTGACATTTGAGGTCTGTGATCAGGACAGATTATAGTAGCCATTAAGTTTCCTCCAAAAGCAGGCCTTGTCATAAGAAGTTCTCTCTCTTCAGAAATTTCAAGTTTTGTACAATCAGCTGTAAGTCCTGTAACAACTCTTGCAGAAACCCTTGGTCCAAGGTCTCTTCCTATTGTTGTTGCGCCCACAAGAACTATTTCTGGTTTTTTATCATTTATAACTGATGAAAAAGCTTGCGCATAAGCTTCTGTATCATAAAATTTAAGCTCTTGGCTGTCTACAACCACAACTTTGTCTGCTCCATATGAAATTAA
>NZ_JBFHGC010000037.1:0-9511 GCF_041583315.1 Ilyobacter sp.
ATTGCTGTCACTTTTCCTTGATGAAAAGTAACCAAAAATCAAGCCTTGTCTTGTCCAAGCTAAAATATAATAAATTTTACTAAAAATACAAAACTCGCTGCGCTCAGACATTGTATTTTCTTTACGTAAAATTGATTATATTTCTTCACGCTCGTCCTGCGAATAGGCACTTCAAAAACCTTAAAAGACTTTAAAGATTTTAAAGATTCTATGGACTTTAAAAATCATTTAAATATCTTAATCTTTAAGTGGCATTGATAAAATCAGCGTTAAGAATGGTCGCAGTGAAATCCTTAGAAAAAATCGACTGTCTGAACGAAGTGAGTTTCGAGTTTTTCTTGGATTTTCAAGGTCATTTAGCTGATTTTTCACAGCCTTGACCTTTTGGTTACTTTTCTGTCAAGAGAAAAGTAACAAAGTCTAGAGAAATTCAATAATTTAATTTGAAATACATAAAAATATATTTATAAGGGGGAGATCTGTAATGGAGTGGAAAATAAAGAAATTTGATGAACTTAGCAGCAGAGAGCTTTACGATATACTGCAGCAGAGGGTGGATGTCTTTGTGGTGGAGCAAAACTGTGCCTATGCAGAGATAGACGGGAAGGATATAGATGCTTATCATCTTTTTGCCACAGATGACGGGAAGGTGGCTGCCTATACGAGAATACTTCTTCCTGGAGTTTCTTTTGATGAAGTCTCTATAGGAAGAGTCCTGGTGAACATGGGGTATAGAGGTGAAGGGCTAGGACAGGAGCTGATGAAAAAGACCATGGGATTTGTGACTGAAGAACTGAAAGAAAAATCCATAAGAATATCTGCACAGGAATACCTTCTTGAGTTTTATCTCAGCCTCGGGTTTGAAGAGGCATCTGATGTGTATATAGAAGACGGAATACCTCATATGGATATGGTATTTACAAAAAATTAAGGGACGATGAGATATAAAACCTTTGTATAGGGGGGATTTATGAAGATTTTTTTTAAAATTTTGATAATTTTTTTAACTTTTTTTATCTATTCCATGTCTTATTCTTGGAAGGGACAGGAGAAAAAGTACGGTATTTCTGAATTTCAGTCAGAAAAGTACCTTGGAAAATGGTATGAAATAGTGAGAAAAGACCATAAATTTGAAAAAGGACTGAGCAATGTGACTGCTCAGTATGAAAAGCTGGGAAATAACAAAATAAAAGTTACAAATACAGGCTATGACGAGAAGAACGAAAAAGTCAAAACTGTCGTGGGAAAAGCAAAGATAAAATATAAAACTGTTGAAAACATACTGAAAGTCAGCTTCTTTTGGCCTTTTTATGCTGATTATATAATAATGGATTATGACAGAGACAACTATGAGTATGCGTTAATAAGGGGAAGAAGTGACAAGTATTTGTGGATACTCTCCAGGACTCCTGTTTTAGATGAAGAGATAGTAATTAAACTACTTGAAAAGGCAGAAAAAGACGGTGTTGAACTGAATAATCTTATCTATGTGAAACATGATAAATCAGAATAGTTTGATTTAAAAAGCCGGCAGTCTCCGGCTTTTTAAGTTGTCTGGCTGGATAAAAAAAGAACCCATGAATTTTTATGAACCTTTATTTGAAGTGGATAAAATCATAAAAAATTTAAAAATCAAAAAGTACAGCCACCAAAGTTAACATTCTGTTGAGGATGGCATGTATATGGTGTATAATTCCCCTGTGAAGGGAAATAACATAAATAAAGGAGAATGAAAGCCATGATAGAGTTTTTTATTGCTAAAAAACACATAGTCGAGAGGAAAAAACAGAGTATAATCTCTATCCTCGGTATGACCATAGGAATAGCAGTGTTGATAGTTTCTATAGGTATAGCAAACGGTCTGGACAAGAACATGATAGAAAGTATTCTCTCTATTACATCTCATGTGGTGGTGCAGGATAACGGCGACATGGAGAACTACAGGGAAACACAGAAAATAATAGAGGGTATAGAGGGTGTAAAGGGAGTAGTTCCTAAAACCTCTACCCAGGGGATATTAAAGTATAACGGTGTGCTTGGAAGCTATATATCAGGTGTAAAGATAGAGGGACTAGACCTGGATGATGCCAAAAGAGCAATGGAACTGGATAAAAAAATCGTTCATGGAACAATGGACTTTGATAAACCTACACAACTTCTTATGGGGAAGGAACTTTACGAACAGCTGGGAGCCAGTCTGGGTGATGAAGTTTCCATAGTTTCTGCAGACAACAGAGAAGTCAGGTTTAAAATAGGGGGAGTATTTCAGAGCGGATACTATGAATATGATACTAGCCTTGTAATGCTGCCTCTAAGAGCTGTACAGGCTCTCACATACTCGGGTAACGTAGTGACTAAGATGGATGTAATGCTCAATGATGCCTACAAATCAGATAAGGTGGCAGCTGAAATAAACAATAAAACCAATCTAAATACAAAAACCTGGGGTCAGCTGAACAAAAATCTTTTGTCGGCACTTTCTCTGGAGAAAACAGTCATGATAATAGTATTTTCACTCATAGTTGTAATAGCCGGATTTGTAGTATGGGTGACTCTGAATATGCTTGTGAGGGAAAAAACAAGAGATATAGGCGTAATGAGGGCCATGGGGTTCTCCAGTGAGAGAATAATGAAAATATTTCTTATAGAGGGAATGACCCTGGGGGTAATGGGGATAGTAATAGGAACTGCAGTGGCCTTGGCCATACTGTGGTATGTAAAAAATTATTCAATAGCCCAGCTGACGAGCATATATTACCTTACAAAGATACCTGTGGAACTATCTGTCAAAGAGATTTTCACAATAATAGGTGCTAATCTTGTGGTAATATTTATTTCCAGCATTTTCCCTGCATACAGGGCAGCAAAATTACAACCGGTGGAGGCGTTGAGATATGAGTAAAACAGTACTAAATCTAGAAAAACTAAATAAAAACTATAAGGATAAAAAAAGGGATCTGCATATTATAAATGATCTTGATCTGAGGGTTGAAGAGGGAGAGTTTATATCTATACTTGGGAAATCAGGTTCCGGAAAATCTACTTTGCTGAATCTCATAGGACTTTTGGATAAACCTGACAGCGGGAGAATATATTTTGACGGTATAGAGGTGGACAATCTCAACGGAAGCAACATTGACAAGATAAAAAATGAGATGCTCGGTTTTGTATTTCAGTTTCACTATCTTCTGCCTGAATTTACAGCCTTGGAAAATGTAATGCTACCGGCTTTACTGAAAAACTTTAAAGACAAGGCCGGAATAAAAGAAAGGGCTGTCAAACTACTGGAAGAGGTAGAACTGGGGGAAAGGATGGGTCATAAACCGACTGAACTCTCTGGAGGAGAGAAGCAGAGGGTTGCCATAGCGAGAGCCCTTATAAACTCTCCCAAGATACTGCTGGCAGATGAGCCCACTGGAAACCTAGATGAAGAAACAAGTGAAAAGATACATGGACTTTTAAGAAGAATAAATACTGAGAAGAAGCAATCTATAATCGTGGTTACTCATTCGAGAGAACTTGCAAAGATATGTCATAAAAGATATTATTTGAAAAAAGGATGCCTGCATTTGGAAGAAGAACTCTAGAGAAAATAAAATAATAAAAAAAACTTTTAAAAAAACTAGGAAATTCATTAAATAGTTGTATAATCTTATTAGTTGACAACGATTCAACAAATACACCGGAGCTTATGCTAAGGATCGATGAAAGGAAGTGGTTTTATATGAGATTAATCATCCACGGGAGACATCTAGACGTTACAGAACCAATCAGGCTACATGCTGAGAAGAAAGTTGGTAAGATAAAAAAATATTTCGACAATATTATGGAGGTGGATGTAACATTATCGGCTGAGAATTTGAAAACCGGAGATTACCATACTGCAGATGTATTGGTCTATATTAATGGTAATAAAATCAAGGCAACTGCTACTGATGAAGATCTATATTCAGCCATAGATGAAGTCGTAGATGTACTAGAACAGCAAATAACTAAATATAAAGAAAAATTAAGAGACAATAAACACAATGCAGGACGTAAAAATACTATCAAGTATAATCCTGAAACTAAGACAATAGAAAAAGAGGACAGTAAGAGAATTGTCCAAACTACAATCTCTGCAAGACCTATGTATGTAGAGGAAGCTGTTATGCAGATGGAAGTTCTTAACAAACAGTTTTATGTTTTTATGAACGCCGATACAGAGGAGCTCAATGTAGTATATAAAAGAAATGATGGAGATTATGGCCACGTAGAACCAGCATAAAAACACCAGGACCGGCTGAGCCGGTCCTTTTTAATTGTAATTCCAAAGCCCTTTGTTATTGATATTTTATTCTGTAAGTGATATAATAAAAATTGTGATAACTTAAGTTTTTGAAGGGGGAAACATGGGGAAAATCATCTATGTTACTGGTGGTGCCAGGAGCGGTAAAAGCAGCTTTGCAGAAAACCATGTGGCAGCCAGCAAGCTAAAAAGAGTATACTTGGCCACCTCTATTCCATTTGATAATGAGATGAAACTCAGGGTGGAAAAACATAAGGAACAGAGAGGCGAAAACTGGCTTACTATAGAGGCTTATAAAAATCTCTATGAGATTCTCAAAAATAAGGTGAGTAACGAGAAGATAATTCTCTTGGACTGCCTAACAGTGATGGTGACAAACCTTATGATAATGGAAAAGGAATATGACTGGGATTCCATAGGTAAAGAGGAACTGCATTCCATTGAAGAAAAAATCCAGGAAGAGATAAAAGGAATTTTTGATTTTGTAGAAGAAAAAAACTTAGAACTTGTGATCGTGTCAAACGAGCTTGGAATGGGACTAGTCCCTCCCTATGCACTAGGAAGACACTTTAGAGATATAGCAGGGAGAATGAACCAGATGGTGGCCGAGAAAGCAGATGAAGCTTATCTAGTTGTCTCAGGACTGCCGATGAGATTAAAATAATACGGAGGGAACAGATGAAGGGACTTTTACTTTTATTTCAATTTATGACCAGGTTACCGATACCTGTTAAGGTAGAATATGATGCAGACGAAGTGGGGAAAAGCATGAAGTTTTTTCCGATTGTGGGGATACTGATAGGTGGAATACTCTGGGGAGCTTATCTTGTGCTGAGCAAGTATATAAATAACCCTTATGCCCTCGCATCTCTTATTGTCTTACTGGAGATTATTCTGACTGGCGGACTTCACTTGGACGGTCTTGCAGATACCTTTGACGGAATATTCAGCTATAGAAGTAAGCACAGGATGCTTGAGATAATGAAAGATTCGAGACTTGGATCTAACGGAGCTTTAGCTCTTATTATTTATTTTATACTGAAGATATCTCTAATTGTAGAGGTAGGCTTTGCAATTATACTGATAATGCCTGTAATAGCAAGGCTGAACAGTGTGCTGAATGCAGCAATAGGACCCTATGCAAGAGCCACAGGAATGGGTAAGTCCATAGTAGAGCACACAACGACTGTAGGGGTACTGATATCTACTGTTTTAACTGCCATTTATGTGTATTTTATAGGATGGCATTTCGGAGAAATTGATTTAGGATTGAGACTTTTGGCTATAATACCTTTGGTTATGCTGCCTGGAGCTTATTTTGCAAAACTTATGGACAGGAAAATCGGAGGAGTTACCGGTGATACTTTAGGAGCTGTTCTTGAGATGACAGAGATTTTGGTTGTTTTCTTTGCAGCAATTATATTATAAAAATTTTTAAGGTTTGGTGGGTATATGGGAAAGGTCATACTGGTAAGACACGGTGAAAGTGAGATGAACAGAGATGGTCTGTTTTTCGGATGGCTCGATCCTAAACTTACGGAAAAAGGTATAGAACAAGCAAATAAAGCCAAGAGTGTAATAGAGAACTTTAAATATGATGAAATATATTCCAGTGATCTTTCTAGAGCCAGAGAAACTGCAGATATAGTAAATTATCAGGGACTTCCTGTAAATGTATCTCAAGAATTGAGAGAGATAAACTTTGGAATTTTTGAGGGTCTCACATACGGAGAGATAAAGGAAAAATATCCGGTTGAGGTAAAATTGTGGAAAGAAAAATGGCAGGAGTACGACTATGAAAACGGAGAGAACGTAACCCAGCTCCAGAAAAGAGCTGTGGAATTCCTGAAAAGCCTTGATAAAGAAAAAAAGGATATAGTTGTTGTAACACACTGGGGAGTAATAAACTGTATACTGAGTTATTATATAACCGGGGGTCTTGACGGGTATTGGAAATTTGCACTGAATACCGGTGGAGTAAGTATATTAGAATTCAGAGACGGATTCCCTGTGCTACAGGGCCTCAATATAGGGGGAAAATAAATGGAACTTTTTGAAGAAACCTTGAGAAATATAGAGGGTCTAGATAAAGATGCAGTGAAAAGGGCCCAGAAAAGACTGGATTCCAGGATGAAACCTAAGGGAAGTCTGGGGAAGCTAGAAGAGATAGCAGTTCAGTTTGCAGGGATTACAGGTAAAGTTTTTAACAGTGCAGACAGAAGATGTCACATAGTAGCTTCGGCAGATAACGGTGTAATAGAAGAGGGAGTATCATCATGTCCTTTGGAATACACAGGGATAGTATCAGAGGCTATGCTAAATGAGATAGCTGCAATAGGAATACTGTGCAGATCTGTGGGGGTCGACTTCAAACTCATAGATATAGGTATAAAAGGCGGGATAAAAAGAGACTACCCGAATCTTCACAACCATAAAGTGAAGAATGGGACAGCTAATTTGAAAAATGAACCTGCCATGACCAGGGAAGAATGTATAGAGGCTATAGAAACAGGAATCAGAACAATAAATAACCTCAAAGACAGCTACGATATATTTTCCAACGGAGAGATGGGGATAGCCAATACTACTACAAGCTCGGCAGTACTCTATGCCTTTACAGATGAGGACATGGAGCTAATAGTGGGAAGAGGTGGAGGTCTCAGTGATGAGGGCCTTCTTAAAAAAAAGAATATTATAAAAGAGGCTTGTGAACTACACAGAGTCAAAGAGATAGACCCTGTAGATGTGGTAGCAAGAGTAGGCGGACTGGATATAGCCTGCATGATAGGAATGTATCTAGGGGCAGCAGCAGCAAAGAAACCAATGCTGGTAGACGGATTTATATCTGGGGTAGCGGCCTTGGCAGCGGCTAAGATAGCACCTCTTTCAAAGGACTACATGATAGCTACTCACAAAAGTGAAGAGCCTGGAATGAAAGTCGTACTGGACAGCTTACAGCTTGAAGCTATGCTTCATATGAATATGAGACTGGGAGAGGGAACGGGAGCAGTCCTGACTTATCCTATAATAACCGGAGCATTGGAAATTATAAAAAAAATGAAAAAAGTCGATGAAGTATACGAACTTTTTGCTTAAAAAAATCCCTGCATAAGCGGGGATTTTTGACAAAGTGGTGTTTGAGAGGATATAATTGATGGAATTCTTTTATAAGGTGATGGTCTATGAAAGAGACGGCAGGACACAGAAAAAGACTCAGAGAAAAGTATTTAAAAGGCGGATATGATTCCTTTTTGGATTATGAAAAACTGGAGCTGCTTCTTACATACAGCATAGTAAGAAAAGATGTAAAACCTGTGGCAAAAGAACTTTTAGAGAAATTTGAAAGTATAGAGGGAGTTCTGAAGGCTTCATCTGAGGAACTTTTGAAAATAGATGGAGTGGGAGAGGGAAGCTTGGTTTTTCTAAAACTGATCTCAGAGACATCTAAGGATATATTTAAAAGTTCATATTCAAAACGGGATGTTACTACTATATCAGGAACAAGGGATCTTTTGGCTTTTTTGAGAAATGACATAGGTTTTTCTCCTATTGAGGAGTTTAAAGTCATATTTCTCGACACTGCCAATAACCTTCTCTGTGAGGAAACCCTTTTCAGGGGGACCATCGACAGAAGCGGAGTATATCCGAGAAATATAGTGGAAAAAGTCATAAAGTACGGAGCCAAGTCAGTAATATTTGCACACAACCATCCCTCGGGGAATTTAAAACCGTCTAAGGCGGATATAGATTTTACAAATAAAATTTCACAAGTACTTAATGCCATTGAGATAAGAGTACTAGACCACATGATAATAAGCAGAGACTCTTATTTTAGTTTTTTGGAAAAAGGGCTCATTTAATCGGGAGGACAAAATGGAAAAGGATATAGATGTCAAAGAAAAGAATACAAAATCAGATGAGATAAAACCTTCGGTGGAAAAGGAACCTAAAGAAAAAAAAACCTATAAAGTTTTAGGCGTGATTTTTGAGGTTACTAAAAAAAGATATTATTTTGAAGTGACAGACGAAACTCAGTATAAAAAAGGTGACAAGGTCGTAGTAGATACTGCTAGAGGAAGAGAACTAGGAGTTGTCTACGGTGAGACAAGGGAACTTCCGGAAAAAGAACTGGTTCTTCCTCTCAAACCTGTAATTAAAAAAGCCTCAGAAGAAGAGATAGAAAGATACAATAATCTGAGGGAAGAGTCAGAGGCTGCTTATCTGGTATGTAAAGTGAAAATAGTTGAGCATAAACTTCCAATGAAAATAGTGGCATCGGAGTTTACTTTTGACAAGTCGAAACTTATATTTTATTTTACTGCAGAGGGAAGGATAGATTTCAGAGAATTGGTAAAAGATCTGGCAACTATATTTAAACTGCGTATAGAACTGAGACAGATCGGTGTGAGGGATGAAGCCAGAATTCTAGGAAGCATAGGTATCTGCGGAAAGGAACTTTGCTGCAGAACATTTATAAATAAATTTGACTCGGTATCAATAAAAATGGCGAGAGATCAGGGACTAGTAATAAATCCTTCCAAAATATCAGGAGCCTGCGGAAGGCTGCTCTGCTGTATAAAATATGAGCACAGTCAGTATGCAGATGCTCTGAAAAGCTTCCCGGCAGTGAACCAGATAGTGGGAACTGAAGACGGAGACGGAAGAGTAGTGGGAGTAAATCCATTAAACGGCTATCTGTATGTTGATATTCCTACTAAAGGAATGATGAGAAAAGATCTGGTAGATATCAAGTTTAACAAAAAAGAAGCCAGAAAACTCCAAAATAAAACAAGTGATGAAGAACGTAAACTAAAAGGACTGGAGAAGGAGTAATGATCCATCCTGATGAGGATATAACTCTTCTGAATGAAATGGGAAGGGATATCATCCAAAAGAAAACCGGATTTAGATTTTCTGTGGATGCTGTGATATTGGCAGATTTTTTCAGAGGGGTTAAACCCGGGAAATTACTGGAAATAGGTACAGGTACAGGAATAATATCCATACTTCTTTCAGAGAGTGAAGGGGTAGAAAAAATAACTGCCCTGGAGGTGCAGCCTGAAATGGCAGAGCTGGCTGAAAGGAATGTAAAGAGAAATGGTCTAAATAAGCGTATAGAGGTAGTTTTAGGGGATGTGAAGGAGATAAAATCTGGAAACATATACGATTATGTCATAAGTAATCCCCCCTATATGCCGGTAGATGGCAAGAAAATAAATATAC
>NZ_JBFHGC010000038.1:0-9460 GCF_041583315.1 Ilyobacter sp.
CATGATAAGAGCAGAAATAAAAAAAAGAGATATAATAACCTTTGTAGATGAAGGAGCAGTCTTGGCCAGAAAAAGCTCTGTAGACGACAGGCCAATGAGAGATGCAGTGAGGTTTAGCTCTCCTGATACAATGAAGGTGACACTGACACTGGAAGACGGATACCAAATAACAGGTATGGGAATAAAAAAAGGTATAACAACCATAACAGGAGGGGGCTTCCACGGGAAAACCACTCTGTTGAATGCCATAGAGAAAGGTGTCTATAATCATATACCTGGAGACGGCAGAGAGTACGTAATAACCAGCTATGATTCAGTAAAGATAAGAGCAGAAGACGGGAGAAGTATAGAGAAGGTAGATATCAGCAACTTTATAGACAACCTCCCTCATAAAAAAGATACAAAAAAATTCTCAACAGAAAATGCCAGCGGATCAACATCGCAGGCGTGTAATATTATAGAGGCTATGGAACTGGGAGCAGATACTTTGCTTATTGATGAAGATACTTCTGCTACAAACTTTATGGTGAGGGACAGAAAAATACAGGAACTTATATCCCATGAAAAGGAGCCCATAACTCCATTTATAGAAAAAGTAGTGTCTATGAAAAATCAGAGGGATATCTCTACAATAATAGTAGTAGGAGGTCTGGGAGATTATTTTTCTGTCTCTGACAGGGTACTAATGCTAGATGAATATCGGGTGATAGACGTAACAGACAAAGCTAAAGAGATAGACAGAAGATACAGTGAAAGCAAGATTTTAGTCAGCAGTGATGAATTTAGAGTGGGAGAGAGAGTTCTCGATTCTAAAAAAACTCCTTTACTTTTCAGTGATAAAAAATGTAAAATAAGGGGAAGGGAATTGGATGAGCTGTCAATCAACAGGGAATCTGTAGATATAAGATCTCTTGAGCAATTGGTGGAAACCGGTCAGGTTCTCTTTATAGGGGAAGTTATTAAAAAGATCTTCACTGTCAGCAAGAGAGCTACTCTAAAAGAGGCCTTGGATGAAGTGGAACTTCACCTGGAAAAAGATAATATCTGCGAATATCTAAGATGTGACAAAGGCAATCTCGTATTATCAAGAAAATATGAGATAGGAGCTGCTATCAACAGGCTGAGGAAAGAGATATTTTTATAGCAGAATGAGAGGTAATAATGGAAATTTTAGCATACATATACTATATTGTTACAACAGTTAGAAACTCTCTGTATGATAAGGGAATTTTCAAAATCAGAAAAGTAGATGACGTAGAGATCATATGCGTGGGAAATATCACTGTAGGAGGGACAGGAAAGACTCCTGCAGTACAGCACTTCACTAAGAAGCTCAAGGAAAAAGGCAAGAAAGTGGCCATAGTTTCAAGGGGGTATAGGGGGAAAAGAAAAAGAGATCCTCTCCTTGTAAGTGACGGCAGAGAGATATTCGCTTTTCCAGAAGAGAGCGGAGATGAGCCTTATCTTCATGCAATCAATGCCAGGGTTCCTGTTATAGTGGGGAAAAACAGATACAAGGCATGTTTTTATGCAAAAAAACACTTTGATATAGACACAATAATTCTTGATGACGGTTTTCAGCACAGAAAACTCAAGAGAAACAGAGATGTTGTCCTCATAGATGCCACAAATCCATTTGGAGGGAAGGCACTTCTGCCTAAAGGAACCTTGAGAGAAGACCTCAAAAGGGGCCTCAGAAGAGCCAGTGAATTTATAATAACAAAATCTGATCTGGCAAGTGAAAAAGAGGTAGAAACAATAAAAAAATATCTGAGAAGATATCAGAAAAATATATCTGTAGCAAAACACGGAGTCTCTGCACTGTGTGACCTCAAGGGAAACAGAAAACCGCTCTTCTGGATAAAGGGGAAAAGGGTTCTGCTTTTTTCCGGTCTTGCCAATCCACTTAATTTTGAAAAAACTGTAATTTCACTAGAGCCTGAATACATTGAACGGGTTGATTTTATGGATCATCACCATTTTAAGAAAAAAGATTTTCAGAATATAGAAAAAAGAGCTGAAATAATGAATGCAGACTATATAATAACAACGGAAAAAGACCTGGTAAAGCTTCCCAGGGATTTTAATCTTAACAACACATATGTTTTAAAAATCGAGTTTACAATGATAGAGGATAATATACTTAAATAGTCTGGAGGACTTTAATGGATACAATGGATATTTTGGAAATACTGAAAAATAAAAATATTGATGTTATAGAAAATATTATAAATGAAAAAGGCCGAGAGAAGGCGGTATCTTATTTTGGGGAATTTCTGGATAAAAGGTCTTATTTCACAGTAGACAGAAATGGTAAAATTAAAAGAAAAAATATGAACTATACTCTTCCTGTGGCTGCCTTTGCAGAAAAAGGTACAGATGTAGCAAAGGAAATACTCAGCTGTGCAAAGGCTGAGGAAAGGGTAAAGCTGAAAAAAATAGAGAGGTTTTCTAAAGAAACTCTGGAAAATCTAATGAAAAACTTTATGAAATTAATTGCCAATAACAATGTTAATTTTTCAATAAGATACGGGAAAGAGATATTTCTGAGAGACAGGGAACTATTTTATAAAACTCTTTTTCATTATACTCTTTTAGAAGAGATAGACAGTCAGAAATGTTTAATGGCTTTTTCTCTTAAAAAACTAATGGGAAATGACCTTGATGACAACCTTGTTTATCTGGCAATGTCCTATATAAGCAAAGTAAAAGGAAATTTTACTGAATATGAAAATACTCTTCCTGCATCAGAAGTAACAAAGGCAGACTTAATAAAAAAAGTCCGTGAGTCAAAAGAGAATCTGAGGACGAAAAGAGGGATGAATCTTCTTGCATACATAAATGTTCTTCAGGAATATGAATATGAAAATGAAGGTGTTTTTGTAAAAATAGCACTGAAAAGGCTGGAAGTACTGAAAAATGGTAGGGAGAATCTTACTGATACAGAGAGCATCATACATAAGGGATTGTAAAATTAGGAGGGCATATAATGATTGATTATCTTACTAGCAAGCTGCTGACAGTTGTGAGTGGTAAAAAAGATAAAGAAGAAGTAATAAGGCTTCTAGCAGATATGGCATCTGAAAATAGCAATGCTGTGGAAAATAAACAGCTGTTTTTAGAAAGACTTTTTCAGAGAGAAGAGGTTGGAACAACAGGAATAGGTATGGGGATAGTCGTACCCCATGCAAGATGTGAATCTTTAAATAAGATAATAATTGCTGTGGCACTTCTTGAGAATCCTATTGAGTTTAACACTCCTGACGGTGTACCTGCAAAGCTTGTAATTCTCGTGGGGGCACCTAAAAACAACAACAAAGAATATCTTGATCTTTTGGCTAAAATAGCCAGAAAATTCAGAAATAAGGACTACAGAGAAAATATCCTAGAGGCGTCTAGTAAAGAAGAACTTATAGAGGCACTGTCGGGGATCTGATGAAAAAGATAGGTATTTACGGCGGGAGTTTTAATCCTGTCCATGTAGGGCATGTAGAGATAATAAAATATGTCATGAAAGAGATGAATCTTGACAGACTGATTGTTATTCCTGTGGGAGCTCCTTCTCACAGGGAGGATCGGCTTCTTGAGGGAGAGAAGAGAATAAAACTCCTGATAGCTGCCTGCATGGATATGGACAGGGTGGAAGTATCAGATATAGAGGTGAAAAGCAAAGGGGTATCTTATACTTACGATACCCTTTTGAATTTAAAAAAGAGATATAAAGACGCTATTTTTTATGAAGTTATAGGAGAGGATTCTGCAGATTATCTGCATCAGTGGAAAGACTATGAAAATATGCTCAGAGAGTGTAAATTTGTGGTACTTAAGAGAAAAGGCTATAATTATAAACCGGATCATGAGAACATAATACTTCTGGAAAGCCCCCTATACAAATACAGCTCCACTGAGATAAGAGGGCTGATAAAAAAGGGAATGGATATAACCGGCATGGTCCCTGATAAGGTACGAGATATAATAACAAAGGAAAATTTATACAGATAGGAGGTAGTGAAATGGTCATAAGAGAGAAAGATGCCTTGAAGATCGTAGGTGAAAATCCTCGAGGCGGGAAGGGTACAATATACAATTACAGGTATCTAGATAAAGATGAGATTAACACACCTCTAAAAGGGTTCTATGTGAATGAGCTTCTTCCTGGGTCTGAGATATGTTATCATGAACATATTGATGATGAGGAATTTTATTATATACTGTCAGGCAAGGGGATCGTAAATGACAACGGAAAAGAAAGAGAGATAGGTCCTGGAGACCTTATCTACACTCCGTTTAAAGAGGGGCACGGGCTTAAAAATACAGGAGATGAGCCTATTAAATTTGCCGCCTTTATAGTGGAGGGGTAAAATATGAAAAGTGCAATTATTGTCTTTAAGGGCTGGGGTAGTACAGAGGATTTTTATAAAAGTTTTTTAGAAGGACTGGGGTCTGAAATAATCTTTTCAGAGGATCTTTCTCACAGGAATCTAGATGAATACCAAGAGGTAATAGCTCTCGGATGGTCTATGGGTACACTGGACTGTATAAGGTTTATGAGGGAGAATAAAATAGAAAAAGCTATTCTCATAGCTCCGACGCTTAATTTTACAAAGACTACGAGACCTCTTATAATCAAAAAGATGATAAAGAGGCTGAAGATAGAAAGAGCAGGGTGTCTGAGAGATTTTATAGAACTGAACTTTAGCAATAATTCAAAATTTGAAGAATATCTGGGGGAATATTTTGAAGGTATTCTGAGGATACATGATGATGAGCTGGTGAAGGGCCTCAATAAACTTATAGAGGATAAACTGTGCAGTGAGAAGTCAGAGCTGACTCCTCTTATTATACTGGGGAACAAAGACAGAGTTATCCCAGAGGAAAATTCTAAAGATGTGATAGAAGATTTTCCAAATGCAGTAGTCTGCAGGATAGAGGGCGGGCATAATCTTATATATGAAGCTGGAGGCGAAGTATATAAGGCTCTGAAAAAATATTTAGACAGATAAAAAGGCACTTTCAAAAGTGCCTTTTTATCTGTCTTTTTTTAATTATTTTTTCTTTAAAGCGATAATTTTGATCCCCAGCTCTTTTTCAAGCTGGTTGATCTTTGACAGATCATCCTCTGACAAATTGTCATAGTCATACTGTGATTCGTTATAAGCCAAGAGAAGAAGACCGTTTTCCTGTTCCAATTTTTTGATTTTTTCAACACCTTTCTCATTGCATCCGGAAATAAGATAATGCATTTTAACACCTCCAAATTAGTGATATATAATTCTAACTTAAAGTAACGGAAGAAGCAAATACAGATATAAATTTTAAAATGAATCATGGAAAATTTTATAGTGCCCGGACTTAGCTGACAAAGGTCAATGGAAAATAAAACTTCTTATTGAAATAAATGAAATTAAAAGGAAAAAAAGTGATTCTTTTGAAAAATATACTTGTAAGTTTAAAAAAATAAAAAGGAGGAATAAATATGTCAATGTTTTGTTATCAATGCCAAGAAGCTGCAGCAGGAAAAGGATGTACCATAAGAGGTGTATGCGGAAAGACACCTGAAGAGGCAAAATTGCAAGATGTACTCCTTCATGCTGTTAAGAGCGTGGCACTATACAGTTCTCCCCTGAGAGAAAGCGGAGATCTAGACGAAAGTGTAGATTATTTTATATTAAACAGCTTATTTATGACAGTAACAAATTCTAACTTTGATGATGATGTTTTATATAATCAGATTTTAACGGCAATAAAGCTGAGAGACGAGCTAAAAGAAACTTGTGAGAAAAAGAACCCTTCTGGAATCATGAAGATCTTTAAAAGAAAAACTGAAGGTTGCTGTCCCAGCGAAAAGTTTAACCACTTGCTAGATCCTGTTTCAGATTACGAAGACAAGGATAAAATTTTCGGAGTATTAGCTGATAAATCCGGAGTAATGAGGACAGAAAATGAAGATGAAAGATCTCTTAAAGAAATGATAGTATATGGTCTAAAAGGAATGTCGGCATACACTGAACATGCTGCTCACCTAGGTTACAAAAAAAGAGAGATAGTAGGCTTCGTGGAGAAGGCTCTCCTGGCTACAGATGATCCTGATGTCACCGTAGACGAGCTTGTGGCACTGACTCTGGAAACAGGAAAATACGGTGTAGAGGCTATGGCTCTTCTAGATAAGGCAAATACAGATACATATGGAAATCCTGAGATCACAAAGGTAAACATAGGTGTAGGGACAAAGCCCGGAATACTCATATCAGGGCATGACCTACGTGATATGGAACAGCTGCTGGAACAGACAAAGGATACAGGAGTAGATGTGTATACACACTCAGAGATGCTTCCTGCAAATTACTATCCTGCATTTAAAAAATATGAAAACTTTGTAGGAAACTACGGCGGATCATGGTGGCATCAGACAAAAGAGTTTGAAACATTTAACGGACCTGTACTTTTCACAAGTAACTGTATAGTTCCACCAAGAAGCGGATCACTCACTTATAAAGAGAGAATCTTCACTACAAATGCAGCAGGTATGGGCGGATGTGTCCATATAGAAAAAGATGCAGAAGGTAAGAAAGACTTTACTCCTATTATTGAAATGGCTAAAAAATGTCAAGCTCCTGTGGAGATCGAAACAGGGGAAATTATCGGTGGGTTTGCACACAATCAGGTATTGGCTCTGGCTGACAAGGTTATAGAGGCTGTGAAATCAGGTGCAATCAAGAAATTTGTGGTAATGGCAGGATGCGATGCGAGAATGCAGGACAGAAAATATTATACTGAATTTGCAGAGAAACTTCCCAAGGACACAGTAATACTAACAGCCGGATGTGCTAAGTACAGATACAACAAACTTCCTCTCGGAGATATAGGGGGAATACCTAGGGTATTAGATGCAGGACAGTGCAACGACTCTTATTCACTGGCTGTAATAGCAATGAAGCTCCAAGAGGCCTTCGGACTAGATGATATAAATGATCTTCCTATAGCCTATAATATTGCATGGTATGAGCAGAAAGCGGTAATCGTGCTTCTTGCTTTACTTCATCTAGGGGTAAAAAATATTCACCTGGGTCCTACTCTTCCGGCCTTCCTTTCACCAAACGTAACAAACGTGCTGGTTGAAAAATTTGGTATTGCAGGAATATCAAGTGTAGAAGAGGACATGAAAATATTTGGAATAGAGTAATAAAAAAACAACCGGCTAGAAGCCGGTTGTTTTTTTATCTGTATTCTTTTCCTATTCTGTCAGCAGTGAGAATGGCTGCGAAAACTTTTTCCGGTGTAACAAGAAACGGCATGTTGTGGATAGTTTCACCGGGAGCACAGGAAGCTTTTGCAACTTCCATAATAAGGTTTTCATCGATTTCTTTGACACCCATATCCTCAAGGTTTGTAGGTAGTCCCACACTGAGGCAGAAGTTTAAGACATCAAATAGCTCTTCCTGGGGAGCATTTTCAAGAATAAGCTGAACCAGAGTACCAAAAGCAACTTTTTCTCCGTGATACAAGTGATGGCAGTCTTCTAATATTGTAAGACCGTTATGAATAGCGTGAGCTGCTGCCAGGCCTCCGCTCTCGAATCCTATACCACTGAGGTAGGTATTGGCTTCCACGACATTCTCAAGAGCTTTTGTAGAAACTTTTGATTGTGCAGAATTATATGCCATATATCCTTCTTTGAGAATAGTATCATAGCAAAGCTTAGCAAGAGTAAGAGCAGCTCCTGTAGGAAGTCCTCCTCCCATATTTTTTGCATTGGACTGTGCACATGATCTGGCCTCAAAGTAAGTGGCCAGGGCATCTCCCATACCTGAAACAAGTAGTCTTGCAGGGGCCTTTGAAATAATATCAGTATCCATGAGAACTATATTGGGGTTATTTGGAAGCAGAAGATACTCGTCAAAAATACCCTCTTCTGTATAAAGAACAGAAAGAGCACTGCAGGGAGCATCAGTAGAAGCAATTGTAGGTGCTATAACAACAGGGAGATCAGTATAATAGGCTACAGCTTTTGCTGTGTCCAGAGTCTTACCACCACCGACCCCTATAATAATCTCACTTCCGAAAGCTTCAATTTTATCTTTTATTCTGGCAATTTCTACTTTTGAGCACTCTCCGTTAAAAAGTTCAAAATCAACAGGGATCTTTTTATCTGAAAAACTTTTGCTGATTTTTTCCTTGGTGAGATTCATTACAAATTCGTCAGCAATGACCAAGGCTTTTTTTCCAGCATGAGAAGCCAAGTTTCCAATGGCTCCGTTTCCTTGAATGTATTTTCCCGGTGACAAAATAATATTTTCCATTTACTACCTCCTAGTGATATTTTTATCAATAACAAATTAAAAATCATTTGCTGTAAAACAAATACGCAAAGATTTTTCATTTTATCCTAATAATTTATAACAGGAAAAAGTGTCATGAAAGTGTCGTTACATTTTTTATTTGATTTTTTTTGGAATTTATAAACAAAGTGATTAAATTATCATAGAGGGCACTGTAGAATTTTAAATTATAGTGGGGTGTATATTTTCAAATTGTTATATTGTATACTTAGAATGAAATGATGCTGATTTCAGACATGAAGATAATAGGTGAGATTTTTAAATAGATTATCCAAATAAGAAAGGTGAGATATATGATAGTAGCTATAGATTTTGACGGAACAATAGTAGATAGTTCTTTTCCAGATATAGGAGAGATCAAACCCAATGCTGAAAGGGTGATAAAAAGACTTTTTGGAGAGGGTCACAAAATAATAATATGGACATGCCGTCCTGTAAATAATAAAGGGATGGAGGAGATGAAAAAATGGCTGAATTTCAAGGATATCCCCTATCATAAAATTAATGAAAATATCGACGGAATAAAAATTACGACATCTAATAAGGTGTTTGCAGATGTGTATATAGATGATATGGACGTACACTGCCGGGAAAAGGGAGTGGACTGGTATCGTATAGAGGAGATTTTTGAGAATACAGGGGTGTTCAGACTTAGATTCCCCAAACCTTCCAGAGACTGAATTTAAAAATCCGGCTCTTTAGCCGGATTTTTAAATTTGTATGTTTTTTTCTCTAATAATTTTTGCTACTTTTGCAAGGTCTTCTGATGTGTCTACTCCTACAACTTTGTAAGGAGTGTCTAAAACCTTTATTTTATACCCGTTTTCTAAGACTCTGAGCTGTTCTAAAGATTCTGAGATTTCCAAATCTGTAGGATTCATTTTGGAATATTCAATCACAAAATCTCTTTTATAACCGTATATTCCCACATGCTTGTAATAGTTTTTCATATCCAAAGTCCTAGGGTAGGGAATGGGACTCCTGGAAAAATAGATGGCATAGTCTTCCCTGTCAGTTATAACTTTTACATTATTTGGATTTTCTACTTCCTCATAGGTGTCGATCTTATGCTTTAAAGTGGCCATAACAAGATCACTGGTTTTTCTGAAAGGCTCTATAAG
>NZ_JBFHGC010000039.1:0-9454 GCF_041583315.1 Ilyobacter sp.
ACTGCTCTTGCTACTTCTCTTATGGCTTCAAAATCAGCTTCTGAAGCTATTGCAAATCCAGCCTCTATAATGTCCACATTAAGATCCTCTAGATTTCTCGCAATTGTCAATTTTTCCTCGATTGAAAGGTTAACTCCTGGTGTTTGCTCCCCGTCCCTAAGAGTTGTGTCAAAAATCTTCACTTTTCTCATTTCTTCCCCCTTTATTCTTCTCAAACTGTATAAAAAAAGCAGCCTAGTAGGCTGCTTAATAATCCCCAATACTCAATTTTCCCCACTCATCAAACCTTGTATCTGGTTATAACGAAACAAACCCTCTGTTTAAAAGGGTTGGAGACAAATGACTTAAGCTCCTAACACTGTTTATCTCTATTCTACTTGGTTGGTTTAGTACTAGTAGTAGGACCAGCAGCAGAGATAGCAGTAGAGATATTAGAATAGTGTTGGCTATTATCATCTTCCTTCCTCCTTTTCGTTAATTCCCTTTGTTTCCTGTGTTATGTAGAATTTTAACAAAATGACGTTGTAATGTCAACTAAAATAATTAAGCTGAATCAAACTTTTCTTATGCGCGTTTAAATCAGAAACTATAAAATTACAAAATTTAAAAATAAAAAAATAATATAACCTTTATTTAATAAGCATAAAACACACTTTCAACCCTGTATAAAATCACATGATTCCAAAAAAAAGTTTTTTATTTTTTCATTTTTGTATTATATTTTTTTTACACTTGTTTATCCCAAAAGAACTTTTTCAGTTTTTTATAAGAATTTTCATAATAAAATAAATGTGTTTTTACAAAAGCTGTCAACTACTGCCAAATAGTTTTATCTTAATAAAAAAAGCCAGAATCATACCAGGAAATGATTCTGACTTTAAATACTCTAAATTCTTTTACCTATGCCCTCTTTTTCAAACTCTTCATTTAAAACGACATATTTAAAATGAGGTTTTATATTACGTTTTTTTAGTTCTGTATAAAATTTAAACCTAAATTCATTTTTAAAAGACCATCCGTTTGCCGGGGAATCTGTGAGACCTGCAACCCAGCACTTTATATTTTCGGAAGTCATATCCATCACCCAAAAATGGGGTTCATTGCTGAGATTTACATATGAATTTTCTCTGGCCACTTTTATTGCAAGTTCTTTTACTATCTCCATGTCCGATTCATAGGATATCCAAAACTCTACCTTGGCCCACTGGGACTCATCCACAAGAGTATAATTTATGAAATTCTCTTTCAGCATATTTACATTTGGTATGACAAACCTCTGCCAGTCCCATAACTTAACTATGGTATGGGTCATGTTTATATCCTCTACCACTCCATAATAGTCTTTTATAACTATTGTATCTCCTACATTAAACTGTTTTGAAAGTGTTATTACCATTCCGGCTATTATATTCTCTATAAAAGGTTTGGCTGCAAATCCTAAAAAGATAGTACCGGTGGATGCAAACACAGAAAAAACACCCTTTGAAAAATTTCCCATAAAAGGATAGAGTATCAGAAATAACATTATTAAAAGCCAGAGGATAAAAAGAGATCTTCTGATGATTGTAAATCTCGCCCCTATATTTTTCAAGGCTTTCTCTTTTGATCTTTTCAGAGTCTTTTTAAATACCGTAGACCCATTTCTCATAGAACCGAAATTTTTGTTTTCCTCGACATTGCCTTTAAAATGATTCTCTAAAGTTCTGAGCCGTATTAAAAGATACAATAAAATAAATATTAAAACTAAAATCAAAAGAGCATAATATATCATATAAACTTACACACCACCTAATTTTTTTATCAATTACAATTGTATCATATAAATCTTTATCTGACCAATTTCAAAAAAATCTTTAACAACATAAAAAAATTAGTATCTTTTTATCAGCTGCTGCTCTTCTCCGTAAAATTCATCTTCAGAAACAAACTCTTCCTCTATAATTTTCTTTTTTATATCTTCATAACACTTTTCCCCCAGGATATACTTTATAGTGTCTTCATAGGATATAATGAGAGGTTTATAGTCCTTCTCTTCAAAACCTTTTGGATTTGTTCTCTTAAAAACAGGCCCTGTCCCGTAGTCCATGTTTATGCAGGCCTTATCATAATAATTCTCAATCGTAAAACCATTTGTAAAATCATCTGGGAGGGTAATGTAAAGTACAGAGAGGTCGTCTTCAGCTAAAATCTCTACAGGCCACAGGCTACATATTACAGGTTTATGCTCTAGAACATCCCGGGCATCCATCCCTTTTTCCAGGCAGATAGAATGGGCTGCACACAGTGTAGTTCCGTTATCCGGTCTGAATGCACATGTACACAGGTCTATCTCTTCCCCTATACACTCCTCAGGAATCATAAGATCGTCTTCCCTAATACTCTCTTCTGCATCCTCTCTGTTATACCCCATATCTTCCAGTATTTCCAGGTTCTTAGTAAGCTTATTATATTTATTTATATTCTCTAATATTAGGTTTCTGGTTTTATTTTCAAATTTTGAAGGGGCATCTCCACAGCAAGTATCCCTGCAGTTAAAACAGTCGAAATTGGTCATGGCAGAAAAAACTCCGTAATCAATTACAGCCTTATAATTTTTACCTCTTATTACGACTTTGCTTTCTATGGTATCTGCCCCGGAAAAATATCTTCTGGCTTGCTCCTCTTTTTCAGATGGAACTTTATAAAGTTCTTCCCCTTTTGGATGGTTTAAAAATAAAAAATAAATCATTATCGTTACCTCTCTTAAAAAATATTGATTTTCACACTTATATTCAAAATAAATAAACAACTAGTTTGAAATTTCAAATTTCTGAATGGTATAATAAAAAACCAGTTGTTATAAAATAAAAAAACAGCTTCGAAAAGCTGCTTTGAGTTCTTATTGGTGCGGAGGGGGAGACTTGAACTCCCACGTCAAAGACACTAGATCCTAAGTCTAGCGCGTCTGCCAATTCCGCCACCCCCGCATAGATAAGTATAAAATTGTTGGAGCGGGAAACCAGGTTCGAACTGGCGACATTCAGCTTGGAAGGCTGACGCTCTACCAACTGAGCTATTCCCGCATAAATGGTCGGAACAGCAAGATTTGAACTTGCGACCCCCTGCTCCCAAGGCAGGTGCGCTACCGGGCTGCGCTATGCTCCGTTATATTATTGTCTTCCGACAGGAATAATAATAACATAACCAAAAAACTTTTGCAAGGGTTTTTTTATTTTTTCTTTTATTACTGGTGTTTCCGGCCCCAAGCCTCTGATTCTAACCCATTAATTTCAAGGAATATCCAAATATTATTTCCCTAACATAATTCTTTAAATTTTATTGAAAATAATGAAACATTTGCCGCGAATGAACACGGATAAAAACAACAATAAAAAGATTTCGAATAAATTAAATACTTTAAATCAAAAATATTTAATATTCAGTTGATAAAAAAATTCATTTGTGATATTTTACTATATATATCTTTTAGGTGTGAGGTGTTTGTTATTTTAGGACTTTTTATAATTATGTTCATCACTATGGCTTTTATATTTAAAGATTATTTAATTTATGTATTGTTGTTCTTTTGCTCTTTAATTATTGCAGACGTCTTTTTATACAATTACATGATCATACCATGCCTCTGTAAATTTTCTTGATTTTCAAAAAAGATAGCAAATCCTATCAAAGAAATCATTAATTTTAATTAATAAATTAGCGAATCATACAATAGGAATATTTAAATATAAAAGAAAGAGGATCACTTTCCACGCTTTGAATTAAGTTGTGGAAAGGGTCCTCTTTAAAAATTATTCAGAAACTTTTATTTTGCCCTTTATTATGTCATCTTTTATTTTATTCAGCCTTGTTATCTTTTCATTACCTATGACATCTTTTGTATACTTAAGGTCTGTAAGTGATACGCCGTTGGTTGCAAGATTAGCCTGAATATATCCAGGTCTAAATTTACCTCTTATGAGATCAGACACCAGGCTATAAACAGCGTTGTCTATCCTTACCCTTACTGAGGTAAGTATAGTTCCAGGGATGACTCCGTCTTCATCTACGTCACATCCTATGGCATATACACCTCTTTCTTTTGCAGCTTGGAAAAGACCTCTTCCTGTTCCTTCTGCCACATGCATTATTACATCTGCTTTCCTGTCCATCATCATGAGTGATATATTTTTCCCTGTGGCCGGATCATTAAACGGATTGCTGCTGGTAGTTGGCATGTAAGTATTATAAACTTTTACTTTTGGATTGACATACTGAGCTCCCTGTCTAAAACCGTTTTTAAACCTGTTGAAAGACCTGTTATCCATGGCAGGAATGGTACCGACTACACCTGTCTTACTAATCATCGCAGAAAGAGCTCCTGCCAAGAATGACATCTCCTGCTCTGCAAAGTCTATAGTAACAGTATTTGGAATCTCTATTGTTGCTCCCACAAGACCGAACTTTTGCTTAGGATACTCTTTTGCAGCTACCTTTAGAGATTCAGCTACCACAGTCCCCATACCTATGATAATATCATAGTCTTCGGTACTGGCAAAATCTCTGAGATACTGAAGATCCTCGTTTATATTTGACGGCTCTACATATTTAAAATTTATTTTCCCCTCTTTTTTCAGCTTTGTCAAAGCCTCATAAGCCATATGATTAAAACCTGTCCCCAGCCCTCCAGAAGACAGAACCAGCCCAACATTAGCCTTTTCAGCCCCAAAGGTCGTAAATGTAAAAATAATAATTCCTGCTAAAACACCCAATAATCTCTTCATTAAATTTCTCACCCCATAATTAAATTTTGAGCTTTAAATTTAACATATTTTTTCATGATGAGACAATTTTAAAAAAACACAATCGTATCGGAACAATTTCAAAAAAAATAATTTTTCTATTAAATCCCTGTTATTCTATAAAAGAATTATCGGATTTCCCAAAAGAAAAAACCCCGTCTCTTACGGGGTTTTTTCTTTTATCTGTGTGACTTTATTTTTTCTGCCATTGCTCTTGCAATGTTTTCAAGTTTTTCATAATCTTCTAAAGTAGGATTCCCTCTCACTTCTACAGCATCTGCTACAATCTCATTTCCGTTTAATGCATCTGCAAAGGCCTGGATTCCTCTTACTCCTCCACCGCTCCACATCATATTTCCAAATATACCGAGATATCTGTTTTTTAGTCCGTAGTTTTGCAGTTTATGAAGAAGTGGCTGAATTTTTGGATATAAGGCATTGTTATGAGAACATGATCCGATAATTAACCCCTTATATTTCCATATATCACTTATGATAAATGAATGATCCGTCTTAGACGCATCATAAACTTTTATCTCTTTTATTCCCTGAGCACTAAGCTCTCTCGCAATGGCATTTGCCTGCTTTGCTGTATTACCATACATGGTTCCGTATACGATAACTACCCCTTCTGTTTCCGGCTCAAGCCTAGACCAGTAGTCATAATGGGTTATAACTCTGTTTATGTCACTTCTCCACATAATACCATGAGACGGGCATATATATTTTATTTCCAGTGAACTTAGTTTTTTTATGGCATTTTGTACCTGCATACCGTATTTACCGACTATGTTGGCATAGTATCTTCTCATCTCATCTTCATAAAAATCAAAGTTTACTTCGTCATCAAAAAGTCCGCCGTCAAGAGCTCCGAAACTTCCGAAAGCATCATTTGAGAAAAGGATCTTTTCTGTAGTGTCATAAGTAACCATACTCTCAGGCCAGTGCACCATAGGAACCATAGCGAAAGTGAGCTTATGATTTCCTAAATCCAGGATATCCCCTTCTTTTACAAGATAAAAACTTTCCTCATTTACATCATGAAAAAAAGCTTTTATCATAGGGAATGTTTTTGAATTCCCTACTACTTTGGCATTTGGATATTTTCTCATAAGGTCTCTCAGAGCACCTGAATGATCAGGCTCCATATGATTTACTACGATATAATCAAGGTCTTTCCCACCTAAGACACACTCGACTTTTTCCATGAAAAGCCCCTCTACACCAAATTCTACTGTGTCAATAACACAAGTTTTCTCATCATTGATTACATATGAATTATATGCTACCCCCATTGGAAGGGGCATGTAATTTTCAAATCTTTCTGTTTTTTTATCGTTGGCTCCAACCCAATAAACATGATCGGTCACTCTTACTAAATTATGCATTTTTACCTCCTTAAAAAGTCACTAAAACTCGTTGCTTTACTTAATAATAATAACAAATTTATATTTTTTTCACAAGATTTTTTTGTAAAATATGGCTTTACAAAACCCTTCATTCACACTATAAATTATACTTTTCTATACTGAAAATTTAAAGTTTATGAAAATTCACTGTATCATAGTTTCCTTTTGTTATTGCCTCTTTAATTTTTTATGATATAATTACTATAAAGTCAATATTTTGGGAGGATAAAATGGATCCAATATTATTTGAAATCGGGGGCTTTCAGCTGAGATATTACGGCCTTATGTATGCACTAGCATTCTTCATAGGAATAGAAATAGCCAAAAGAGAGGCAAAAAGAGCCAACATGTCTCCTGAACTTTTGGAAAATTTTGCTATAACAGCAATGGTATCTGGTCTCATCGGTGGAAGGCTTTACTATGTACTGTTCAACCCGCACTATTATTTTAATAATCCCATGCAGATTCCTGCTGTATGGAATGGCGGAATGGCTATACACGGTGGTATCATTGGTGGTATTATCGGTACCTTTATCTTTGCCCACAGGCATAAGGTCAGTCCGTGGAAACTAGGAGATATTGCTGCAGCTCCATTTATTCTGGGACAGGCTATTGGTAGATTTGGTAATCTAATGAACGGAGAGGTTCACGGTGTCCCTACATTTACCCCATGGAAGGTCATATTCACACTGAAGCCTGGATTCTACAACTGGTATAATCAGTACAGGGCGATGAGTATAGAGGCACAGATGAAATATAAAGAACTAGTCCCATGGGGAATTGTCTTCCCAGAATCTTCCCCTGCAGGAAGTGAGTTTCCAAACCTTCCTCTGCATCCCGCTATGCTTTATGAGATGTTTTTAAACTTCACAGCATTTTTATTAATATGGTTTTATTTCAGAAAAAAAGACTATGCAGCAGGTACTGTGTGGTGGATCTATGTCATTATGTACAGTCTCATCAGAGTTTTTGTAAGTTTTTTCAGAGCGGAAGACCTTATGGTCATGGGATTCAGAGCACCTCATGCAATCAGCATCGTGTTTGTAGGCGTTTCAGTTATTATGATAAAATATTTGAACAATAAAAAAATCTAAGTGGGAGAGGGGAGTTAATCTCCCTCTTTTTTTACACTAAAAACTTATTTATCGCGTATATTTAATTAAAAAATCTTACAAACAGATATAAAAATTCACAATTGGACTTCATTTAAATTTGAAAAAATTTCTAATTAGTAGTATAATTCCATTAAAAAATTACTGTCATTATTAATGAGGTGAAAGTCAATGAAAAAAAACGTATTATTGGGAGTTACAGGAGGAATAGCTGCATATAAAGCTGCAAATATAATCTCCATGCTCAAAAAGAGCGGACACAATGTAAGAGTAATCATGACAAAAAGTGCCACAGAGATAATAACTCCTCTCACCCTTGAAACCCTTGCAAGGGACAGGGTCATAGTGGATATGTGGGAAAAAAAGCCAAATCTTGAAGTGGAGCACATCTCTTTTGGAGAGTGGGCTGACGTCGTACTCGTAGCCCCTGCTACATATAACATGGTAGGTAAGGTGGCAAACGGCATCGCAGATGATATGCTTTCTACAGTTATTTCTGCCACAAAGGCACCTGTATACTTTGCCCTTGCAATGAATGTAAACATGTATGAAAATCCGATTTTAAGGGACAATATAGATAAACTGAAAAGATATGGTTATAAGTTTATAGAGGCTGACGAAGGTTTCCTTGCCTGCAACGTAAATGCAAAGGGAAGGCTCAAAAAAGAAGAGGATATTGTGGATATCATCAAAGATGAACTCAGCGGAATTGAAAAATCTCTTGCCGGTAAAAAAATTCTCATAACTGCCGGAAGAACAGAAGAGCCCGTAGACCCGGTAAGATATCTTTCAAACAGATCTACTGGTCAGATGGGGTATTCCCTGGCTTCAGCTGCAGTAAAACTAGGTGCAGAGGTGACACTGGTTTCCGGACCTACAAACCTCACTGTACCTGTCGGTGTTAAAAACTACTTGCAGGTAAGAAGTGCACAGGATATGTTTGATGCAGTCATGGAGCATTATGACAGCCAGGATGCGGCTATTGCCTGTGCTGCAGTGGCTGACTACAAAGTAAAAGAATATTCCGAACAAAAGATAAAGAAAAAAGACGGAGATATGATACTAATCCTAGACAGAAACCCAGATATACTTTATGAGATGGGACAGAAAAAGAATAAACAGTTTCTTATAGGCTTTGCTGCAGAAAGTGAAAATCTCATAGAAAATGCAACCAGGAAACTTCAAAAGAAAAATCTGGACCTTATTGTGGGAAATCTTGTTACTTATATGCAGAGTGCAAACAACAAAGTGACATTGTTAAAAAAAGACGGTTCAGTAACTGAAATTCCTGAAATGAAAAAACAAGACCTTGCATTTAATATCTTAAAAGAAATTAAATTCTAAAAAACTTATCTTATTTGGTAGTGCATATGGACAAGATTTACCAAAAAATATATTGTCTATAGAATGTAAAAATGTTATAATAATCCTGCTTTAATTCTTCAGGTTACTAAATAAAATATCTTATGGCATCTTGCCTACCGCATATACAAGCATCAGATTGTAAGACTGGTTTTGAAAAGGTATTTTAGCCGAGAGTTACAAGCACAATAATTTTGGAGGTGCTAAAATGCTAAAAGGAACAGTAAAATGGTTTAACTCAGAAAAAGGATTCGGATTCATCACTTCAGAAGAAGGGAACGACTTATTCGTACACTTCTCTGAAATCAACAAGCCTGGATTCAAAACTCTTGAAGAAGGAGAAGAAGTTACATTTGACGTAGTAGAAGGGCAAAAAGGTCCACAAGCTGCTAACGTAACTCCTGTAAACTAATCACAAACACAAATGAGTCTCAAAGTATTATTACTTTGAGACTTTTTTTTATAGTTTTTTTACAATATCGCAAATATTTTATTCTCTCTCATCTTTCAATATTGTATGTTTTCAAAGAAAATTCAGGACCTTTCTGAGCTATAAATAAATTTCACCTTTTAAGGTTATTACAAAATCCCCTATAATTTCCAGTCTCATATTATCTTTTAACTTCAGCAGCATCTCCCCGCCTCTTTTTGATGCCTGATATGCTTTTAATTCATCTTTTTTTAATATTTCTGACCAGTAGGCAGCCAAAAGAGTATGGACAGTTCCTGTCACAGGGTCCTCATTAATCCCGGCCCAGGGATTGAAATATCTAGATATAAAATCATAATCCCC
>NZ_JBFHGC010000040.1:0-9454 GCF_041583315.1 Ilyobacter sp.
AATACCACTCCCACAAGAATCAGCAGCACTACTGAGAATACTCTCATGAAATTTTTTGGACCGTTCCCAAGATATTTACCAACTATCTCAGCTACTGTAGATCCATCGTGTCTGAGTGAAAGCATACCCGCCAGATAGTCATGAACTGATCCTGCAAAGATACATCCAAATACAATCCAAAGGAAGGCGGCAGGACCCCACAGTGCACCTGCAACGGCACCGAATATAGGTCCTAAACCAGCTATATTAAGAAATTGTATGAGGAAGGCCTTTCCCCAGCTGATCTCTACGAAGTCAACACCGTCAGCAAGCCTGCAAGCAGGTGTAGGGTTGTTTTCGTTTATTCCAAAAATTTTTTCGACGATTGTACCATAAATAAAATAACCACCAATTAAAGTTGCCAAGGCTATTAAAAAAGTTATCATTTTTCCTCCTCACTTTCCAAGAAATAAAATTTGATAGTTTTATTAATATTATTTTTGCATCACTGATTTATTACGGTTTTTATTAAGCTATAAATATAGGTTTTTCCGAAGATTCGATTATTTTTATTCCAGGATCTCTTATTGCTTTTTCAAGCATTATTGAGTGTTTTAGATTACCCATAACTATAAGGTCATAGTCTTTCGAGTATTCTAAAATCATTTCGTGAACTTCCCCTTCAAGGAACTCTGTTTTTATGTTTTTTCCTGCCTTTTCCATGTAAGTTTTCAATTCTTCAGTATCGAGCTTTTTATCCCCGTTAACTGTAACGGCTGTAAAATCTTTTGTATCTGAAAATATCTCCATAAAATTAAAGAGTGATTTATTTGCTCCTATCTTTTGGTCATCTGCCAGCAGTATTTTTTCAAAGGAGTAATTCTCAAATTTTGGAACCAATATTACGGGTTTATGATGTGTATTCAATAATGTTTTTTCTTCATGGTTCAGCTCGTCTGATTTGGCAAGTATTGCCAGATCAAAGAATTTAAGTTCTTCCAATAAGATTTTGGAGGAATCTCCTACCATGTTATAAAATTTAGAGTCCTTCATTACAGATAAAAATGACTTTTCTATTCGTTCAGAATGCTCTTTTTCAACTTTTGTTATCCTTTGATATTCGTGGTCAATGTTTTTAATTTTAAGTCTGTATAAGTCATCAGCAGCCATAAATTCTTTGAATTCATCTTTGTCTACAACTGAATGTATAAACATCCCCACAATTTCCGCACCAGGATAGTGTTCCTTGATTACTTTTGCATACCTTGTTAAATATTCAACATCTTTTTCTTCAATAAATGCAACCAATACTCTGTTTAACATTCCTGTCTCCCTCCTTTAAAAAAATAAACTCATAGTTTTGTTAATTTAAATTTATGGTTGTAGGGAAATTCCTGAGCTAAAGATTATATCTTGCAATAAGGTTATTCTTTAAGAAAAAACGAATTCCTTCTATGTTCTTATTTGAATGAAAAATATGATGCCGGAATTTCAAATAGGTAAAAATTCACTTTAGATAATATAGTTCTATATTATCTGTTCTGAAAGATAATAGAAAATGGAATACTAAAAATTTGAACATTAAAAAATCCCCTTCTGAAGATTTTCAGAAAGGGACGGTTGCTTTTAGCCAAACATTTTATTGAAAATTTCAAGGGATTTTAAGGCATTCTCACGGGGTCTGACCTCTATAATGTAAGTCATATCCTTTGTTCCCATGATGTCAAAGTGTTTCTTGAAGTCCACGCCCCCTTTGCCTATTATCTGGTGGTCGCTTTTTCCGTTATTGTCATGGACATGGCAGGTTCTTATTCTGTCTTTATGCTTTATAAAAAAATCCACCTCATTATACAGGTTTTCATAGGAGTGTCCTATATCCCATGTGAGAAAGAGGTTTTTATTTTCATCTAAAACTTCTTCCAGAGTTTCCTGTACCAGTTCTACGGGGAAACGTCCGGAGTTTTCCACACAGAGGATAGTTTTTCCTTCAGAATAATCTGCAAGGTCTGTAAGGGATTCTTTTAGGACGGTCTTATATTCATCGTGATAAGTCTCATCCAGGTATGACTTTCTGTCTGTGAGGGTAAAGCATACAGCAGGGCCCACATGCATAGTGAGACGGGAGGCTCCTATATCACCGGCAAAGTCTATAACTCTCTTAAATCTTTTTATTGTAGCTATTCTTATCTCTTTCTGAAGCTGAAGCAGTGTAAGGTCTTCAGGGGCATGAAGTGTAATCTCCACTCCCAGATCCTCCTTGTATTTTTTTATCTGGTTTTTTTCTTCTTCTGTAAAATTTTCCGGGAAAAATATAGGCATGTTGACATTTAACTCCACTGAAGAGAAGCCGTTGTCATTTGCGTATTTTATGGAATCAAATATATTTTTTTCTCCAGAAGAGGCTGCGTATCCGAATTTCATAGATTTTTCCTCCTTTAAAATAAAGGAAGTCTATTTAAGACTTCCCTTTTTATATACTATTTATTAAAGTACAACACTTTTTGCAGACATGATATTATCCATTTTCTTGAATTCTCCGAGAGTTTCAGCAGATACTTCATCATCTATGGTAAGGATCATGATGGCAGTATCCCCTTTGGTTTTTCTGCCTACCTGCATGGTAGCTATGTTTATTCCTTTTTCTCCTGCTAGAGTTCCTACATGTCCGATTACTCCAGGGACATCTTTGTTTTTTATAAACAACATGTATTCAGTAGGTTTTACTTCAAAGTCAAAGCCTTCGAGTTCAATTATTTTCCCTTCTGCATTTGAACTTATAGTTCCTGCGATTGTGAATACATAATTCTTGCTGTTTGTTATTTTTATTGTCACAAGGTTGGAGTAGTTTCCAAAATTCTCTATGAATTTTTTCTCTTTCATTCCAATTCCTGCATTTTCAGCCATTATTTTTGCATTTACATAGTTGACGCTGTTACCAAGGATAGGCTGTAAAAGCCCCTTTGTAAAGGCCAGGTCAGCCATTTGAGTATCAAGCTTTGACACATCTCCCCAGTAGTTGATCTCTACAAATTTTACAGAGTCTGCATAGAGCTGATAGTAAATTTTACCCAGGTTCTCCATAAGTTCTATGTATGGCTTGACCTCTTTCAGACCCTCTCTTTCCATGACAGGAAGGTTTACTGCTGTTTCCACTATTTCTCCGTGAAGACCGTTTGCCACCTGCTGTGCAATGGCGATACCTACGTTTTCCTGTGCCTCAGCAGTGTTTGCACCTATGTGAGGAGTTGGGATGAAGTTGTCAAATTCGTATAGAGGACTTTCGTATCTAGGTTCTACAGCGTGGACATCTATACCTGCCCCTCTTACCTTACCGCTTTTAAGCCCCTGATAAAGGGCATCTTCATTTATTATCTTACCTCTTGCCACATTTATTAGGATTACGTGATCTTTCATTTTTTCTATCTCTTCAGTGCTGATCATATCGATTGTTTCTTCTGTCCTTGGTGTGTGGATTGTTATAAAGTCAGAAACTTTTAGAAGATCATCCAAATTTTCAGCTTTTTTGGCACTGAATCTGCTGAATCTTTCGTCTGAAATATAAGGATCGTATGCTACAATTTTCATTCCGAAGGCTTTCATTCTGGTAGCCATAAGTGAACCGATTCTTCCGAGACCGATTATTCCCAGAGTCTTGTTGTATAGTTCCACTCCTTCAAAGGAGTTTCTGCTCCATTTTCCGGCTTTCATGTCTTTGTCGGCTATTGACACATCTCTGGCACATGCCATCATGAGGGCTATTCCCAGTTCGCATGCAGAGATGGAATTACTTTCAGGAGTGTTTGCTACGATCACACCTTTTTTTGTAGCAGCATGGATGTCGATATTGTCTGTACCGTTACCTGCACGGCCTACAATTCTTAATTTAGTTGCCTTTTCTAAAAGTTCCTCGTCGACTTGTGTGGCACTTCTCACTAAAAGGGCATCATATTCGTGGATTTTTTTCAAAAGATCTTCACGACTTATACCGATGCAGACATCCACGTTAAACTGTTTCTGGAGAAGTTCTATTCCTCTTATATCCATTTTTTCTGCGATAATTACTTTGAATTTACTCATTTAAATTCCCCCTTTGAACTGTTGAAAATAAAATTTTATGTTATCCCCTGTATCAATTACCCATTCTTGATACATTCGGATTTTTTGTAAAGCTATCTTTAAAAATAACAAAATATTTCTGTGGTGACTTTTAGGTATATTATCATAAAAGACCGATTAATTCTAGAATAACTTAACATTTACGGGCTTTAATGAGGTTTGTTCCGGAATTAAAAAGTGTGAAAATTTCAGTATTTTAAAAAATAAATAACATGGGGTTTTTTAGGAAAAAAATAGGTAAAAGTTGATTCCTGTAGTAAAAAAAGAGCCTGCTAAAGTTTTTTCTTCTCAATTAAAACCTTAAAAAATAAAATACCCCTCCCTGAAATACAGAGGAGGAGTATAATTAAATTCATTTTATTATAATTATAAATTTATGATTTCAACCTGTTTTTCTCTAAACTGTTCTGCGTGTTCCTCTGTCCAGATTTCAGCTTTTTCAAGCCCTTTGATCCCTGCAGATACAAACACCGGATCTTTACCTTGAGACTTTTGCTTTCTGTAGTCAGCTAGGATATCTACAACCAAGTGTCCTAGCTTCGCTATGGCGACGAGGTTCATAAGAGCCATCAATCCCATGAAAAGATCAGCCATGTTCCAGACTACAGAAACAGCTGACTGGCATCCCCAGAAAACCATTATGATTACTGCGATTCTAAATGCTGAAAGCCACTTTGCCCCACCGTTTAAGAACTCTATATTTGATTCACCGTAATAGTAGTTTCCTATTATAGAACTAAATGCAAAGAGCATGATACACACTGCGATAAACAGATTACCCCAAGAACCTACCTGAGAAGTAAGTGCAGATTGAGTGAGCTGTATCCCTGTGATACCTTCCGTCTGATATGCTCCGGAGATTAATACAACCAATGCCGTAGCACTACAGATCAGTATTGTATCAACGAAAACCCCGAGAGTCTGAAGAAGACCTTGTTTTACAGGATGACTTACTTCAGATGTAGCAGCGGCATTGGGAGCACTTCCCATACCAGCTTCATTTGAGAAAAGGCCTCTTTTGATCCCCATCATCATTGCAGCTCCCATACCTCCTCCAGCGGCAGCCTTAAATCCAAAGGCACCTTCAAAGATAAGGGCAAAAATATGAGGTACAAGAGCAAAGTTTTTGATAACTACGAACATAGCAACAAGCACGTAACCTGTAGCCATTATAGGAACCAGAACTTCTGCAACTCTGGCTATTCTTTTTATACCGCCGAAGATAACCATTGCAGTAAGGGCGCTTAGACCCAGACCTACAAACACTCTGCTTATACCGAAGGCTTCTTCAAAGGCAAAAGAGATTGTGTTTGCCTGGACTGAGTTGAAGACAAGTCCAAATGAGATAGTTATAAGGATTGAGAAAACCATCCCCATTTTCTTTTGTCCAAGGGCTTTTTCCATATAGTAAGCCGGACCACCACGGTATCCGTTTTTATCCTTCACCTTAAAAGTCTGTGCAAGGGTATTTTCCACGAAACTCGAGGCTGCTCCCACAAGGGCGATAACCCACATCCAGAATACTGCTCCAGGTCCTCCTACGGCTACGGCAATAGCTACACCTGCAAGGTTACCAGTGCCTACGTGGGAAGCCACACTTATACAGAAAGCCTGAAATGCCGACACTCCTCCATCTTTTGTAGATCCGCTTCCTCCTAATACCTTAAACATTTCACCTATATAACGGAACTGAACAAAGTTTGTCTTAAGAGTAAAGTAAACTCCTACCCCTATTAAAAGTGCTATTAGAACATAGGACCATAAAATCGTGTTTCCGGTGTTGATAATACCATTAATTAAACCTAGCATCTGTTTCCTCCTTTTTTATATTACGTTATAGTTGGTGCGACAATTTATTTCTTTTTAGAAAATACTGAGAGACATTAATTTTGAAATGTCTTCAAGGATGGCGTAACCTCCTATGGAATTTCCCTTTTGGTCCAAGGCAGGTCCGTAGACCCCTATACCCATTTTTCCAGGTACAGAGGATAGGATTCCTCCACCTACACCGGATTTTGACGGAAATCCTACTTTCACTGCAAACTCTCCAGATCCATCGTACATCCCGCATGTGATCATGAGACTTTTTGCTATTTTTGCAGCTCTTTCAGAAATAACTCTTTCCCCCGTGCTTAAAACACCGTCTTTTGAAAGGAATAAACCTATCCTGGCCAGATCCATAGCTGTAATCAGTATAGAGCACTGCTTAAAGTAGACATCAAGAGCCTCTTCTACCTCTCCTTCTATAATATTGTCATTTTTCATAAAGTAAGCCATGGACCTGTTTCGGTTTCCTGTTCTTTTTTCACCTGAGTAGATCTCGTGGTCATATTCCAGTTCTGGATTTTCTGATATTTTTTCTATAAATTTTATGATTCTTTCAAACTTTTCGTCGGAGTTGTTTCCTTTGATCATAGAACTTACTGCTATGGCTCCTGCATTTATCATGGGGTTAAATGGTTTGTGGTGTATGCAGGTTTCCAATTTTTTTATTGAATTGAAGGCGTCTCCTGTAGGTTCCATTCCGATTTTTGAAAAAACATAGTCCTCTCCGTTATCAATGATAGCTAGGAGCAGTACAAGGGGTTTGGAGATACTCTGTATTGTGAATTTCTGTTTGTAATTTCCAGAAGCAAAAATTTGATTATCACTTTTGATTATGCATACTCCCAGGTCCTCTTTTTCTGCCCTGTCCAATCCGGGGATGTAATTTGCCACAGTTCCCATCTGACATTTTTTTTTGTTTTTTAAAATTAAATCGTGAAGAATATTTTCTCCGAACATAAATCCTCCTTATTAAATAATCCATGAAATATAAAGTGTTTCATTCTTTCAATTATTAAATTAACATTAAAGCCTTAAATGCAAACTTTAAAAAAATATTTTTAAGTTTATTTGTGGAACAGTTAAAACTAAATACGTCCTCTTTGTATGATTATACCCTTGGGATTTTATGGGGTCAATGTGAATAAAAATATACTGGGTATATCTGACAGATATACCAGAAGCATCTAAAGTGGCCGGTGTTGTTAGTCAAAAAAAGTGATTTTGTAGTCTTCAGTAGAGCGTTGTAAGACTCAGTAATTTTTTTTAAAAGTGTGATAAAAATGAGGGGTATAAATATATGATATAAATTTTTATAATTTAAAATATGAATAAATTCTATTCTTAATACTTGGTTTGAAATTTTCAATGAAACCTTTTAAAAATGGTGTTTAGAGATGATATCTTTTAAAAAAAATAAAAAATTTTTTTTTAAAAAGAAAACTTTACCTCAGAAATAAAGAATCTAGGGTAATTAATACCGATAAGGTTTGATTTATTTAATGTTTTGTGCTATAATTACCTCGGATAATGTAAATATGTCAAAGTTGGAAAGAGTGGGTTCATGCCCGCTCTTTCTTTATAGTTTTTTTGGAAGTGGGGTGAAAATCACAAGATATGGAAAAAAATGCAAAGGCAAATGTCGTGGAAAAGCTTTGGGAGCTTACAAATCCTGTTGCGAGGGAGTTTGGACTTGACGTAGTAGATATCGAATATCTTCAAGACGGAGGATATTGGTATGTGAGAGTATATATAGAAAAGCCAGATGCGGAAATAACCTTAGTGGATTGTGCCAACGTAAGTAACAGAATTGAAGAGGACGTAGATGCCCTTATAGAAAAGAAGTTCTTTTTAGAGGTATCTTCTCCCGGTATAGAGAGACCGCTGAAAAGCGAAAAAGATTTTATTAGGTTTGTTGGAGAAAAAGCTAGATTAATCCTTAAGCATAAGCTTGAAGATTCTAGAAACTGGACTGGAGAGATATCTAGTTATGAAAATGGAATCATTTATCTTAATGCAGATGGAAAGAAACTAGAGATTCCTTTCAGCGAGGTGAAAAAAGCCAACCTAGTCTTCGAATTTGGGGATTTTTAATATTTCAGGAGGTAATTTAGATGAAGAGTAAAGACGCAAAGGTTTTCCTCGAAGCCTTGACGGAACTGGAAAAGGAGAAGGGGATAAGCAAAGAAAGTCTTATCGAAACTGTAGAGCAGGCTCTTCTCGCTGCATACAAGAAACACTATGGGGAAGAGGATAGCTCTATAGAAGTGGAAATCAACAGAGAAACAGGAGATGTCAAGGTATATGAGATCAAAACTGTAGTGGAAGAGGAAGACCTCTACGACTCAGCATGTGAGATCATACTTGAAGATGCTCTATTGGAAAAAAAGAGAGCAAAAGTAGGAGACGTATTAAAAGTCGAGGTCAACTGCGAAGAGTTCAGAAGAAATGCTATCCAGAACGGAAAGCAGATAGTAATTCAAAAAGTAAGAGAAGCAGAGAGACAGTTTGTCTTTGATAAGTTTAAGAGCAGAGAAAAGGACATAATAAACGGAATCATCAGAAGAATAGATGACAGAAGAAATATTTTTATTGAGTTTGACGGTATAGAGGCAATGCTTCCAATCGTAGAACAGTCACCCTCTGATTTATACAGAGTGGGAGACAGACTGAAAGTCTATGTCGTAGAAGTAGAAAAAACAAGCAGATTCCCGAAGATACTGATTTCTAGAAAGCACGAAGGACTTCTTAAGAAACTATTTGAACTGGAAATACCAGAGATAGAAGACGGTCTGATCGAGATGAAGGCAGTGGCAAGAGAAGCCGGATCTAGGGCCAAAGTGGCAGTTTATTCGGAGAATAAAGAGATTGATACTGTAGGAGCATGTATAGGACAAAAAGGTCTCAGAATCAAAAATGTAGTAAATGAACTTAACGGAGAAAAAATAGACATAGTAGAATGGCTTGAATCTCCAGAAGAGTTTGTAGCTGCGGCTCTGAGCCCCGCAAAAGTAATAAGTGTAGAGGTGCTAGAGGATAAGGTTACAGCAAGAGTAATAGTAGATACATCGCAGCTCTCCCTGGCAATAGGTAAAAACGGTCAAAATGCAAGACTTGCAGCTAAGCTTACAGGAATGAGAGTAGATATCAAAACTCCTGAAGTCCCAGCTGAGGAAGAACTGTAAATGAAGATCAGTGAGTCGCCGGAAAGAACCTGTGCTGTTTGCCGTAGTAAAAAAACGAAGGACGCCCTTTTTAGAATTGTGGAAAAAGATGACCAGTTTATCTACGATAGAGAACAGAAGATTCAGTCACGTGGAAGCTATGTCTGCAGGACTCATGAATGTGTAAAAAGATTGTTGAAGCATAAAAAATACAAAATGGAAATTTCAGAGCTCACTAAAATGGTAGATGATCTTAAAAAAAATTCTAAAGACTATATGGGAATATTAAATGCAATGAAAAATTCTCAGTTTCTGACATTTGGAATCAGTATGGTTTTTGAAGATATAGAAAAAATTCATTTTCTTATAAT
>NZ_JBFHGC010000041.1:0-9296 GCF_041583315.1 Ilyobacter sp.
CCTTTTTTCCTAAATTTATCGATTAGATCATTTATAACCGGAATTATTTTTGCAGAATTTTTTACTTCTAAACTTCCACCCTCACAAAAATCATTTTGAACATCTACAATCAAAAGTGCTTTATTCATATATCCCTCCTTTAAAGAAGCCAAGAAAACATTTGATATTTATTCCAGGTTTATAATGCTCTATTATAGATTAATATAAATAATTTTAAATTTCAAATTAAATAATAAATTTATTAAATTTCCGTGTAAAATCAATTGGAATCATTGACAAAAGAGATGGTTGATGGTATACTGAAGCGTTGTTTAAATACACACATTGGTTATTTCTAGGGATGGTGTCTGCAAAAGCAGATCTCCTAGTTTTGAGGCCAATGGAAGAAAAAACCAAATTATCTAGGAGGAAAAAAAATGGCAGTAGTAACTATGAAACAACTACTTGAGGCTGGAGTACACTTCGGTCACCAAGCAAAAAGATGGAACCCTAAGATGGCTAAGTACATCTTTACAGAGAGAAACGGAATTCACGTAATCGATTTACACAAATCACTTAAGAAAATAGAAGAGGCTTACTCGGTAGTAAGAGGAATCGCTGCTGACGGCGGAACAGTACTTTTCGTAGGAACAAAAAAGCAAGCTCAAGATTCTATCAGAGAGCAAGCTGAAAGAGCAGGAATGTACTACATAAACAACAGATGGTTAGGTGGAATGCTTACTAACTTTGAAACTATCAAAGCTAGAGTAGAAAGATTAAAAATGCTTGAAACTATGGATCAAGACGGAACTTTAGACGATTCTTATACTAAAAAAGAAGCTGCTCAACTAAGAAAAGAGCTTGCTAAACTTTCTAAAAATCTTTCTGGTATCAAAAACATGAAAAAGCTTCCAGCAGCTATATTCGTAGTTGACGTAAAGAAAGAAGCTCTTGCAATCACAGAAGCTGTTAAACTAGGAATACCTGTAGTTGCTATGGTGGATTCAAACGTAGATCCTGATCCAATAACATATCCTATCCCTGCAAATGACGATGCAATAAGATCTGTAAAACTTATGTCTACAATCGTTGCAAATGCAGTTATCGAAGGGAACCAAGGAGCTGAAGCTGAAAGAGCAAAAGCTGCAGAAAAAACAGTAATAGAAGAAGGATCAGCTGAGTAATAGCTGACTAAACATATAAAATAAAGGATTGAGTACTTAAATCGGTACTCAATTCTTGTATTGATTTATATAATCAAAAAGAAATTAAAACTCACTAGGGAGGAAAAATAAATGGCAGTTATCACAGCTAGTATGGTAAAAGAGCTAAGAGAAAGAACTGGTGCTGGAATGATGGATTGTAAGAAAGCACTTACAGAAAAAGATGGAAACATGGAAGTAGCTATCGATTACCTTAGAGAAAAAGGTATGGCTAAGGCAGCTAAAAAAGCAGGAAGAACTGCAGCAGAAGGACTTGTTTTTGACGGTGTTTCAGCTGACAACAAAACTGCAGTATTAATAGAGTTCAACTCAGAGACTGACTTCGTTGCTAAAAACGAGGCTTTCATAAACTTTGGAAAAAAGCTTGTAGAAGTAGCTCTTAACAACAATATAAATACAGTTGAAGAGCTTAAAGCTGTAGAAATAGATGGTAAAACTGTAGAAACATTAATAACTGAATTAATAGCTAAAATTGGTGAAAATATGAACCTTAGAAAAGTAGAAAAAGTTACTACTGAAGGTTTTGTTGCTACATACAGCCACTTAGGTGGAAAATTGGCAGTAATCGTAGAACTGTCCGGAGAAGCTACAGATGAAAACAAAGAAAAGGCTAACGGAATCGCTATGCACGTAGCAGCACTTGATCCAAAGCACTTAGACGCGTCTGAAGTAACTACTGATGACCTTGAGAGAGAAAAAGAAATAGCTAGAAAGCAGCTTGAAGCTGAAGGTAAACCAGCTCAGATCATAGAGAAAATTCTTGTAGGTAAAATGAACAAGTTCTATGAGGAAAACTGCCTAGTTAATCAAATATATGTAAGAGCAGAAAATAAAGAAACTGTTGAGAAGTTTGCTGGAGATATCTCTGTACTTTCGTTCAAAAGAATGAAAGTAGGAGAGGGAATCGAGAAAAAAGAAGAAGATTTCGCAGCAGAAGTTGCAGCTCAAATTAACGGATAATAGTTAAAAATTATAGGGGATGCAGCTGCATCCCTTTTTTTTAAAATAACTGGGAGGTTAGCAGATGAAACCTGTATATGAGAGAGTTCTCTTAAAGCTTAGCGGAGAAGCTTTGATGGGAGACCAGGAGTTTGGAATTTCTTCAGAAGTGATAGGGTCTTACGCAAGACAGATAAAAGAAGTTGTAGATCTTGGAGTAGAAGTTGCTATTGTAATCGGAGGCGGAAATATATTCAGAGGCCTGTCTGGTGCAGAACAAGGTGTAGACAGAGTGACAGGAGACCATATGGGTATGCTTGCTACTGTGATAAACTCCTTAGCACTTCAAAATTCAATTGAAAAAATAGGGGTACAGACCAGGGTACAAACAGCAATAGAGATGCCTAAAATTGCAGAACCTTTCATAAAAAGAAAAGCTCAAAGACATATGGAAAAGGGCAGAGTTGTAATATTTGGTGCAGGAACAGGAAATCCTTACTTTACAACAGATACTGCTGCTGCTCTCAGGGCGATAGAGATCAATGCTGACGTGGTAATAAAGGCAACGAAGGTAGACGGGATCTACGATAAAGACCCTGTAAAACACAGTGATGCCAAGAAATATGAGACGGTTACTTACACAGAGGTTCTTAACAAAGACCTAAGGGTAATGGATGCCACGGCAATATCACTCTGCAGGGAAAATAATCTTCCAATTATTGTATTTAATTCTTTACTAGAGGGTAATATAAGAAGAGTTATAACTGGTGAAGAGATAGGAACAACTGTAGTAGAAGGATAATTTTTTTTAAATATCTTGAAATTAATTTGAAAACAAATAAATGATATTATATGGGAGGTAATAAATGTCTGCACAAGAAATAATGAATGAATGTAGAGAAAAAATGGATAAAGCTATCGAGTCTACTAAGCACAAATTTGCATCAATCAGAGCAGGAAGAGCAAACGTGTCAATGCTAGACGGAATAAAAATAGAGCAGTATGGATCTGAGATGCCTTTAAATCAGGTAGGTAATGTATCAGCTCCAGAAGCCAGACTTCTTGTAATAGATCCTTGGGATAAGTCTCTGATCCCCAAAATAGAGAAAACAATCATGCTGTCAAACCTGGGGCTAACTCCAAATAATGACGGTAAATTAATAAGACTTCAAATACCAGAGTTAACTGCTGACAGAAGAAAAGAGTATGTTAAACTGGCAAAGACAGAGGCTGAAAATGGTAAAATAGCAATAAGAAATGTAAGAAAAGATATCAACAACCACCTCAGAAAATTTGAGAAGGATGGAGATATAACTCAGGACGAGTTAAAGGCATTTGAGGATGATACTCAGAAGATAACAGACGACCACATCAAGTTGGTGGACGAGTTATTGAAAAAGAAAGAAAAAGAGATAACTACTGTATAAAAATAAGAAGTTTTGATATACGAGATATTAAGTTTTATAATAGTTAGAAGTCCAGCCTCTAAAGCCGGGCTTCTATTTTAATTTTATTGCAAAGAATCAGATAAAAAAATCATATTTTTGAAGCCGGTTTTGGGATTAATTATTGTGATGGTATTTTTTTAAAATTAACTATAGAATTTGTTAGAGAGTTTGTTTTTAAGTATTCCCACAGGACTATTGCCTGTGGAAAAAACATTCTAAATATGATAGAATATAATGTAATTTAAAAAAAAGGCGGTAATTTTGTGTCAGGTTCGGAAAAAAAAGTACCAAATCATATAGCTATAATAATGGATGGAAACGGAAGATGGGCAAAAAAGAGAGGTCTTCCCAGAACTATGGGTCACAGAGCAGGAGCCAAGGCTCTTAAAAAAATTCTGACTCATGCAGGAGAGCTAGGAATAAAATATCTGACAGTATACGCATTTTCTACGGAGAACTGGAAGAGACCTAAAAAAGAGGTAGACACTCTTATGAAACTCTTTAAGGAGTATCTGAAAAATGAAAAAAATACCATGATGAAAAATGGTGTGAGGCTCATGGTCTCTGGAAAAAAAGAGGGTGTGAGCAGAGAGCTTCTTGAAGAAATAAGCAAAACAGAGAAATTGACTAGAGACAACGACAGAATAACCCTTAATATAGCTTTTAATTACGGCGGAAGATCAGAAATCGTCGATGCAGTGAATAAAATAATAAAAGAAGGTCTAACCGAGGTAACAGAAGAAAGTTTTGCTAAATATCTCTACAGTGATATACCTGATCCTGAGCTGCTCATAAGAACAAGCGGAGAGCTGAGAATATCAAACTTTCTCCTGTGGCAGATAGCATATTCAGAACTGTACATTACAGATCTGGCATGGCCTGACTTTGACGAGAGGGAACTGGAAAAAGCACTGGGGACATATATGAAAAGAGAGAGGCGATTTGGAGGATTAAATAATGAAGAGTAGACTAATTGTAGCTGTACTTGGAATACCGATATTGATCTACATACTTTTGAGTGGAGGGCTGCTTCTTCTACTTTTTGCAAATGTAATAATCGGAACTGCTCTTTATGAGTTCTACAGCATGATGGAAAAATCAGGCAGGAGTCCCCTGAAGAAACTTGGTATAATTACAGGACTTTTGATACCTAATTTTACTTATATCTATATGACTGGGCATTCCTTCGGAGAATTTCTGCCACTTATTATTTCCCTCGGAATAATTCTTTTGATAGTCAGCAGAATTTTTGAAAATCGTTCTGAAGGGGCAAGTGCAGATATAGGTGGAACGCTTTTGGGAATAATGTATATATCATTTCTTTTTTCTCATATAATTGCTATGAGTTTTCTTCCTCAGGGCAACCTATGGGTTTTGACGGCTCAGCTCATGGTTTGGGTCTGTGACTCATCTGCCTATTTTGTAGGGCTTTCCACAGGAAGAAAGTTTTTTAAAAGAGGTCTCAGCGACATAAGTCCCAAGAAATCAATAGAGGGGACACTGGGAGGAGTATTTTTTACTGTTCTCACACTGGGGATAATAAGGTATTTTTTCTACCTCAAAGACAGCAATCTCTCTTTTACAGGTGTGCTGGCTATAGGTATTTTTGTAAGTGCAATGGCTCAGATAGGAGACCTGGGAGAGTCATTGTTTAAACGTGATTTTAAGATAAAAGATTCTGGTAATCTGCTAGGAGGACACGGAGGGATACTGGACAGATTTGACAGTATGATATTTGTGGTGCCTACGATGTTTTATCTGCTGAAAATATTATTTGTTTAGAAAAATCAAAGGCAGCCAAAGCTGCCTATTTTCTTCATTAGGGGGTAAATTAATGAAAATGATAACAATACTTGGTTCTACAGGCAGCATTGGAACAAATGCCCTTGAAGTAATAAGAAACAGCAAAGAAAATTTTAAGGTTCTGGCAATGAGTGCTCACAGTAATCATGAGCTACTACTTGAACAGATAGAGGAGTTCTCTCCGAAATATGTATCTATAGGAACTGAAGTCGGATACAGAGCGATAAAGGACAAGTACCCTGACCTGGTAACATACAGAGGAGAAGAAGGGCTGAAAATACTAGGTGGATTAGAGGAAGCGGATACTGTGCTCACAGCAGTGAGCGGATCTGTGGGGATAGAGGCTACAATAGAAGCTGTAAAAAAAGAAAAGAGAATAGCTCTTGCAAATAAAGAAACAATGGTGGCAGCCGGAGACCTCATAAATAAACTGATGGAAGAGTATAGAGGTGCAGAAATAATACCTGTAGACAGTGAACACTCGGCTATATTTCAGTCTATGCTTGGTGGGAGAAGAGAAGAGGTAAAAAAAATAATAATAACAGCCAGCGGAGGAACATTCAAAGGCAAGAGCCTGGAAGAACTGGAAAATGTAACTGTGGAAGAAGCCCTGAAGCATCCTAACTGGTCAATGGGGAAAAAGATAACCATAGATTCTTCTACTCTTGTGAACAAGGGTCTGGAAGTAATAGAGGCACATCAGCTTTTTAAAGTTCCTTATGAAAGTATAGAGGTTCTGGTGCACCCTCAGAGTATAGTCCACTCTATGGTCGAATTTCATGACACAACAGTTATGGCACAACTGGGAGCTCCTGACATGAAGGTTCCTATACAATATGCATTTACATATCCAGAAAGAAAAGAAAATCACAGCTTCGGTAACCTGGATTTTAAAAAGATATCAAAACTTACATTTGAAGAGCCGGATCACGGAATTTTTAAGGGGATTGAGTATGCCTTTGAAGCTGGCAAGACAGGAAAATCTATGCCTGCTGTATTTAATGCTGCCAATGAAGTTGCAGTGGAACTATTTTTAAAGGGGAAAATAAAGTTTTTAGAAATATATAAGATACTGAGGGAAGCAATGGACAGGCATACTCCTGTGGAAATAATTGATTTTGAAACCATAAAAAAAGTAGACACAGAAACCAGGAACTGGGTGATGGCTAATTTTGCATAAAATTATTAAATTATTTTAACAGTAATTTAATATGAATGTTGTAAAATACAGTTGTGATGGTCTAGTCAAATCAGAAAGGAAAATTGATGGGAAAACTGATAGTAATAGAGGGAACAGATTCTAGCGGGAAACAGACTCAGACAGAAATTTTATATGAAAAATTAAAATCAGAGGGAATAAAAGTAAAAAAGATATCATTTCCAAATTATGACAGCCCTGCTTCGGAACCTGTGAAGATGTATTTAGCAGGAGAGTTCGGAGAGAAGGCAAATGATGTAAATCCCTACCCTGTATCGACAATGTATGCAGTAGATAGGTATGCCTCTTTTAAAAAGGACTGGGAGCATTTTTATTCGGAAGAAGGGGTAGTCATAACGGACAGGTATACAACTTCAAACATGGTTCATCAAGCTTCTAAATTTACAGACCCAGGGGACAAAGCCAAGTATCTAGAATGGCTTGAAGATCTTGAGTATGAAAAAATGGAGATTCCAAGGCCGGATGTTGTTTTTTTTCTAAATATGCCGGTAGATGTAGCTCAGAAACTGATGTCTGAAAGAAAAAATAAAATAACCGGAGAAACTGCAAAGGATATTCACGAGAAAGATGTGGATTACTTAAAAATGTCCCATCAAAACGCATGTGATATAGCCGAAACATACCACTGGAAAGAGATAAAGTGTGTAAAAAACGGCCAGCTGAAAAATATAGAGGAGATTTCAGAGGAGATTTTTGAAGCGGTGAAGGGGATACTATAATAATCTCTAAGAGGAGGTGTTATAGATGAAAAAATTGACTGTGTTGTTTATGGTGTTAATATTGGCAGCCTGTGGATCTATAGAGATCAAAGAATCAGCAGGGGATGAGGAGAGATTTTCAAGAAGGCCTGCAAGTGAGGAAAAAGTAATCTATTCAGAATTTAATCTGGAAGAGGGAGTAGCCCCACTTTACAAAGAGCAGTTTGTGCCTAAATATGACTACAGACCAGAGACAGAAAGCAGCGACTCCATGCTTGAAAATTTGAACAAATAGAAGAAATGTTTTTATTGCTTAGAATGGATTAACCTGGAGGATTTATGAATGTTTTGATAACAATACTAATACTAGGAATTATAATATTTATTCATGAGTTGGGGCATTTTTTAGCTGCGAAGTTTTTTAAGATGCCTGTTTCGGAATTTTCCATTGGGATGGGTCCGAAGCTTTATTCCTACGAAGGGATCGAAACAACTTATTCTGTGAGGTCGATTCCTGTGGGTGGATTTGTGAATATAGAGGGGATGGAAGTGGATAGTGAAGTGGAAGACGGCTTCAACACCAAATCCCCTTTTTCACGTTTTATAGTTCTTTTTGCAGGAGTATTTATGAACTTTTCTCTTGCCTTGGTTATAATATATTTTATGGTAGTTTCCGGTGGAAAGATGATTCAGAGTGAGGAGGCAGTGATAGGAAATGTAATGGAAACCTCCAATGCCTATGAACTTATTCTTCAGGGAGACAGAATATTTGAGATCAACGACAGGGAGATTATAGACTGGAATGATATAAGTGAGGTAATCAAAGAAGAGGCAGGGGAGATACCTTTAAAAATAGAGGTTTTAAGAGATGGGGAAGAAATGACCTTTGTCGTAGAACCAATATATGAGCCTGGGAGAGAGCAACCGCTTCTCGGGATACTGCCTGAATACACCGTAGAAAGATACGGCTTAATAGAGAGCTTTAAAGTCGCAGCAGGAGTTTTTAAAGACCTGTTTATACAGATAATCAGTGGCTTAAAACTTCTAGTGACAGGAAGAGTAAAGGCTGATGATATAACCGGTCCTGTGGGAATGGTAAAAGTAGTAGGAGAGGCCTCAAACGGGGGGGCATCGCTTCTTGTATGGCTCACAGCCCTTCTTTCAGTAAATATAGGAATATTTAATTTGCTTCCGTTTCCGGCTCTTGACGGAGGAAGAATAGTGTTTGTTGTATTGGAACTTTTGGGCGTAACTGTCAATAAAAAACTTGAAGAAAGGCTTCACATGGCAGGAATGATAGTACTTATAGGACTTATACTTTTTATAACAATGAATGATGTATTCAATCTGATATCAGGATGAAAACAGAATCTAAATACTTGGAGGTAGCTTAATAATGGTGAAAATGGAGGACATGAATCTATGGTATCCTTATGCTCAAATGAAAACAAAGGATGAGAATCTGCATGTGGAATGGGCAAAGGGAATGAAAATCAAGGTAAAAGACGGAGAAGAATTACTAGACGGAGTAGCATCTTGGTGGTGTGCTTGTCATGGATACAGCAATGATGAGCTGAATAAAGCAGCGATGGAGCAAATGGAAAAATTTTCCCATGTAATGCTTGGGGGACTCACTCATGATCCAGTCAAAAATTTGGCAAAAAAACTAGTAGAGATAACTCCGAAAGGTCTGAACCATGTGTTTTTCTCTGACAGTGGTTCTGTGGGAGTTGAAGTAGCTCTGAAAATGGCTATTCAATATTTTTCGAACAAGGGTTATGAGAACAAAATTAAAATAGTAGGTCTTAATGGAGGGTACCACGGAGATACATTTAAAACAATGGAAGTGGGAGACGATCCAGCTTATCACGGGGCGTTTTCAAACCTCTTTAAAGACACTTATCATATAGAAAGACCAACAGGTGGTTATGATGCTTCTGAAGAGACCGTAGAGAAGGATGTAGCGAAGCTAGAGGAGCTCCTAAAG
>NZ_JBFHGC010000042.1:0-9194 GCF_041583315.1 Ilyobacter sp.
ACATTTATCTTTCCTATATCATGTATCATAGCCCCTAAACGAAGTCCCTCTATACGATTTTTATCAAGTCCCATATTCTCACCTATAGCCACGGCCAGCTCTGTGACTCTCTGCTGATGTCCTGCTGTATAAGGATCTCTTTTTTTCATTGTGATCACAAAGGCTTCTATTGCATTAAGAAGTGCTTTCCGGTGGGATTTCAAAGCCATATCCCTTTCTTTTTTCAGCCCGAGAATATAGAAGCCGTATGCTATTTCCCCAGCCAGTTTTTCCAGAATTTCCCTCTCATTCTGTCCGAAAATATCTGTTTTATCAGAATAAAGATTCAGATTTCCAACTTTCAGGGAATCATATACAAGCGGAATGGACAGAGATGATTCAAAAGAGTCAGCCATTTGAAATGCCTCTATAATTGTTGCTTTCTTTGTTCCTTCTTGTGATTTTTCTATAAATCTCTCTATACTGGCAAATTTATAACCTGCATCATCCATAAACACTCTGGATATACCTGTAAAAAGTTCAATTTCATTTTCTGATGACCTAATCACACCTTGGAGTTTTACCGTCAAATAATATAACCTGTTTTGTTTCTCCAAAGTCAACTGCAGCTCTTCAATTTTAGTATCACTATTTATTCCGTTCATGCCACACCTCACATTTATTTATATCCCCTACTTAATAATACCTCTAAAACCGGATTTTTTACTGACTTTTTTTATAATGATATTATTTTTTTTTAATTTTTATATTCATTATGACAATTTTTTAAAAAAACTTTAAACAGATTATCTTAAAAAAATGTCATTTTCATGTCACACATAAAAAACCAGATTTAAATTTTTATGGGCCCTATAGAGGAAAAACTAACTCCGCACTAATATAGATAAAAGAAAAAACTCTGAACAGAGGAGGTTTTATGAATAAAAGAGAGATTACAGGGATAATAATATCTGCAGTTATTATACTTGTCTCTGCTATAGCTGCGACCATTTATTATACCGATTCAAACCTTGAAATGATGTGGCTTTTTCTCTTTCTTGCCGTTCCTGTTCTCAGTCTGATTGTAGGTTCACTTACAGGTTTTATTTTCAAAATAATATTTAAATTCAGTTCACAGATTTTTTTGTATCTCATAGTGTTCTCTTTCGCTAGCTACACGGTGCTTATGACAGAAGAGGCATTCATTGGCATCGTCAGAAAACATTACGATAAAAGAATAACTGTTCTAAATAAGACAAATGATAATAATATGAAAGAGGTTAATCTCGGATATGGGAAATACCTCTACTATAACATCAGCAGCGATGAAGTTTTCAGACTCAATTTCAATTATAGGACTGGACAAATTATAACCAGAGAGAATATAATGACAATGTCGGAAAACTGGATAAATTCTCAGGGCTATGTTCCCAAACTCCCTGGAAAAATATATGTCTCACCTGGATTTTACAGGAAAAGCGGGTTTAAACTCTCTAAAACTCCCGGAAGTATAGGGGTTTCTCAGAAAATACAGGACAGCGTTGCACATCCTGATCAGAAAGATATACAGATTTTTCTTCAGTTGAAATACAAAGACGGAAAATTTATTATGGAAGAAAGCGGCAGAGGTTATACTCCTGTAAATTAAATTTCCATATTAAAGAAAATAAAATTATATTTAGGAGGAGAGATGAAAGGAATACTTATTATAGGTCACGGAAGCAGAATAAAAGAAGGAAATGATGCCTTTGAAGACCTTGTAAAAATTATAGGGAAAAAGGAAAGCATTCCCGTAAGAGGAGCTCACCTTTCTCTTGCTCTCCCTACTATTGAAGAGAGTATAAAAAAAATGTACAAGGAAGGTATAAAAGAGATCATCATCCTTCCCTACTTCCTCTTCGGAGGAACTCATATTCGAAAGCATATACCGGAAAAACTTGAACTTCTGAAAAAAGAGCTTGGAGATATAGAATTTATACTTACTGAACCTCTTGCCAATGACCCTCTTATAATACAGGCTCTTATGGAAAGAGCAGAACCACATTTAGATTAGTTATAACATATGTAAGAATCAGCCCATAAACTATAGGAAACTTCAATTGAACATATCCTAAAGCCGGGAGTATTTTTTAATCCCGGTTTTTAAATTTAAAAGCAGGATATATACCTATTTAAATTTTTTTGATATTATATAGCTGTAATTAAAGAGAAAACTTTATTATGAAGAAGCAGTGAAAAAACTCTGAAGACAGTAAATATCAAGACTCTAAAGGAGTTAAAATGCCATATCCAAAATTATTAGTAGATATAAAAAAAATAAAGCAGAACGGTTCCATCCTGGTAAAGGAATCTTCCCGGAAAGGTATAGAGGTAGCAGGGGTTACAAAAGTTGTGTGTGGAAACCCAACTATTGCACAGGCTCTAGTTGACTCTGGAATAAAGATCATAGCTGATTCAAGAATTGAAAATCTGAAGAAGCTGACAGATATCAACTGCAAAAAAATGCTTCTAAGAATCCCCATGCCAAGCCAGGCAGAAGATGTCGTAAGATATGCTGATACGGTTTTAGTATCAGAGATTTTCACAATAAAAAAACTATCAGAACAAGCTTATATTCAAAAAAAAGTTATCCATCTAATTCTCATGATTGATTTAGGAGATCTGAGAGAGGGTCTTTTTTATGAAAGTGAAATTTTAAAGACAGTGTCTGAGATAGTTAATCTGAAAAATATCAATCTTTTGGGAATAGGGACTAATCTCAGCTGTTATGGTGCAGTAATTCCCAGCAGGCAGATTTTAGAAAAACTTATATTGATGAAAAAGAAGATAAAAGACCTCTTTAATATAAATTTAGAAGTGATCTCCGGAGGGAACTCAGGATCCATAAGCCTCTTTGAGGACGACCAGCTTCCAAAGGGGATAAATCAACTCAGACTGGGAGCCTCTATAATTTTGGGGATAGGAATCGACCATCTTCCAATTGAAGGCCTGCTCACAGACACCTTTATCCTGGAGGCCGAAATAATCGAGCTGAGAAAGAAACCATCTCTCCCCCTTGGAGAGCAGGGTTTGGATGCCTTCGGAAATAAACCTGTTTTTGTCGACATGGGTATTCGCTCCAGGGCAATATGCGCCATAGGAAGGCAGGATGTAAATCCTGAAGACATCTCTCCCCTTGACCATAATATAAATATTCTCGGAGGAAGCAGCGACCACCTCATACTAGATGTAACTGACGCCGAAGAAAATCTGAAGGTTGGGGATAAAATCCGATTTAGAGTAAATTACGGAGGCTGCCTTTCCCTTATGACCTCACCCTATGTCCAGAAAGAATTTCTTTGATTATCCATATTTAAACAAATTTTCAAAGGCAATTGAAATCTGAGTATGTAAAAATCTCAAATTATATCCACTACACAGGAGAAGCTATATGATAAAAAATATTAAAGTCATAATTTTCGACTGGGGCGATACCCTTATGAGAGATTCTGGTGACAGTGGACCTATGGCTTACTGGAGAAATGTAGAAATAATACCGGGAGTAGGAGAGGTCCTTTCTAAACTAAAAGTGAACTACACCCTATGTGTGGCATCCAATGCAGGAGAATCAGACACGGAACTGATGAAGTCAGCTCTGAAAAGAGTGGGAATAGATTGTTTTTTCTCCTGTTTTTTTACATCTCTGGAGCTTGGATTTGAAAAACCTGACACCAGATTTTTTGAGAGTATATTAAAAACTTTTGACCTTTCTCCCAGTGAGTGTGTCATGGTGGGAAATGACTACAAAAAAGATATTCTAATTCCAAAATCCATGGGAATTAACACCATATTATTTGATGAAGAAAACATATTTCCAGATGCAGAGTCAGCTGATTATAAAATAAATGAGATGACTCAAATTCTTGATATTTTATGAGTTATAATAAAATAGTTAATATAAAAAATAACTTGGGTAATCTTTTATATTATAGTAATATTTACTAAATCATCATGTGTTTCAAAAGGGGGATAATTTCATGAACAAAAAACCAAATACAAAACCGAAGAATCCTAATTTTTCTTCCGGTCCTTGTGCCAAACATCCTGGGTTCACCTTAGACGCTTTAAAAGATGCACCACTGGGGAGGTCTCACAGGAGCGTCCTTGGAAAATCAAAGCTTCAGGAATCAATTGAAAAAACAAAAGAAATACTAGGGATTCCCGAGGATTACCTTGTGGGAATAGTACCGGCTTCTGATACAGGAGCTATAGAGATGGCAATGTGGAACCTCTTGGGGGCAAGGGGAATCGACGTTATTCATTTTGATGCCTTTGGAAAATCATGGGCTGTAGATATCATAAAAGAGCTTAAACTAAACAATGTGAGGGAGTTTTCTGCAGAGTACGGCCAGCTTCCTGATCTCTCTGATGTCCACTGTGACAATGATCTGGTATTTACGTGGAATGGTACAACCAGCGGAGTGAAAATCCCTAATGCCGATTTTATTTCAGATGACAGAAAAGGACTTGCTATCTGTGATGCCACTTCTGCGGTTTTTGCAATGGATATACCATGGAAAAAACTGGATGTTATCACTTTTTCATGGCAAAAAGTTTTGGGAGGAGAGGCCGGTCACGGGATGCTTATAATGTCTCCTCGTGCAGTAAAACGTTTAGAGAGCTACTCGCCACAGTGGCCCATGCCCAAGATTTTCAAGATGAAAAAAGACGGTAAAATAGCAAAAGAGATATTCGAAGGTTCCACTATAAATACTCCTTCTATGCTTTGCAACGAGGACTATTTAGATGCACTGAGATGGTCAGAGTCTATAGGGGGTCTTTCTGGACTCATTAAAAGAAGCATGGATAACTTTAAGACTATAGAGACTTTTGTAGAAAAACATCCATGGATTGATTTTTTAGCCACTGATCCTAAGATCCGTTCTAATACGAGTGTATGTCTGACACTAGACCTGCCAACTGAAAAAAGAAAAAAAATGCTTAAGTTAATGGAAGAAGAAAAAGCAGCTTATGACATAAACTCCTATAAAACGGCTCCAGAGGGAATAAGAGTATGGTGCGGTGCAACAGTGGAAAAACAGGACATTGATATTATGCTTTCATGGCTCGAATGGGCTTATAATGAGGTAAATTAATAATTTTAAGAGTCAGCTAAAAAAGCTGACCTTTTTATTTTGTCCTTCAATTTTTTTAGAAAAATTAAATTAAATTTTAAAATAAATACAGGATTTAGACAAAAGCTTCGTATAAGAATTATATATTTCTTTATTAATATTCAATTAATTTAAGATTAATAAAATTTAACTACAGTAAACAGAAAATATTTAAATCAATTTATATTATTTTTCCTTATCTACATAAATACTTTTATGTTTTTTCAATGTCTTAAGTTCATTTTACGTCCTTTTAGTTTCAAAACAGAAACAAAATTCTAAAAAAAAGTGATCATTGACTATATATATCTTACGATTTGAAATAATATATTTGAAATATATTCCGAAATTGTGTAGTCTGATAAGACACCCATTTCAAACAATGTATTATTTAATGGTATTAGTTTACTAAATTATTTAGCAGACACTAACATAATTTAGTTTAAACATATTTTGATGTGGTATCTTGTCATAATGTCTAATAAAACCTTCAACAATTTGACTTTTGCAGGTATTACGTTGCTTTACTTCTCTATTATAAAGAGAAAGTAGGGCTTTTTTTATCAAAATATTTTAATTATGACTTTTTGGGGTCAAAAAAATTTCAAGGTATAAATTACAGGTGTTTTTTTAAGGGGAATTGAGTTAATAAATAAGTAATTTAATATGTAAGATACGAGGGGGTTTAACATGAAAAGAGGAATAGGGGTTCCAAAACAACAGGGGTTATATGTTCCCGAGTTCGAAAAAGATAACTGCGGAATAGGACTTATAGCACAGATAAAAGGTCAGAAAACTCATGATATTGTCAAAAAAGGAATTGAGATACTGGAAAAAATGGAGCACAGAGGAGCTGTAGGGGCAGATCCTGACACTGGAGACGGAGCTGGAATTCTCATACAGATGCCTGACAAGCTCTTCAGATCTGAGATAAAAGGTCTTCCAGAATTTGGAGATTACGGAGTTGGGATGATTTTCTTTCCTCAAGAAACTTCAGAAAGAGAAAAATGTCAAAAGATTATAGAAAAAATAATAAAAGATGAAGGACAAGAAGTTTTGGCTTGGAGAGATGTTCTTGTGGATCCGACCAAGGTAGGAAAAACAGCAGCTAAAACAACTCCATTTATAAAGCAGGTTTTTATTAAAAAAGCTGCAGGGACTGAAAATTTCGAACTAAAACTATATATTATAAGAAAATCAATAGAGAATGAAATACCTAAGCTTTCTCTTGAAAAAGAGGAATTTTTCTATATACCATCAATGTCTAGCAATACAATAGTCTATAAAGGACTTTTGAAGCCTGACCAGATTTTAGGATTTTATAAAGACCTAAACGATGAGAGAACTCTCAGTGCTCTTGCTATAGTACACCAAAGATACAGTACTAATACTTTCCCTTCATGGGATCTGGCACATCCTTTCAGATATGTGGCACATAACGGTGAAATAAATACCATCAAGGGAAATGTAAACTGGATGACTGCAAGACAGCCTGAGCTCAACAATGATGTCTTTGGAAAAGATATCAATAAAATTTTCCCTATAAACAGACCTGTAGGGAGTGACTCTTCAAACCTGGACAAGGCTTTGGAATTTTTAGTAGCTTCTGGAAAATCACTGCTCCAGGCAGCTTCAATACTCGTTCCTCCTGCATGGGAAAAGGATCCGAGTATAAAAAAAGAGCTGAAAGATTTTTATGAATACTATTCAGGTCTTATGGAGCCTTGGGACGGTCCAGCTGCCCTTGTCATGTCCAATGGTAGCCAGATAGTCACAAAACTAGACAGAAACGGTCTGAGACCTGCGAGATACACAATAACAAACGACGATACCATCATTCTCGCATCAGAAGCTGGAACTCTTAAAACAAAACCGGAAGATATAAAAGAAAATTTCAGAGTAAAGCCTGGAATGGTTCTTATGATAGATCTTGAAGAGGGTAAGATTCTTACCCAGGAAGAGATTATAGAAAAAATAGTCGAAGACAAACCTTTTGGTCAGTGGCTGGCTGAAAACAAGAAAAATATAGAAGACCTCCCTAAGGAAGATTCTAGATATGAAAACGACTTTGACACAATTTTCAACAGGCTGATGACCTTTGGATACTCCAGGGAAGATCTTCATGAAATAATCACTCCTATGGCCAATGATGAAAAGGAACCTATAGGATCTATGGGAAATGATGCTGCCCTTGCGGTATTATCTGGAAATGATAAGAAACTTTTCAATTATTTCCAACAGCTTTTTGCCCAGGTAACAAATCCTCCGATTGACCCTATCAGGGAAGACGTAGTAATGTCAATAACTACCAATATTGGTAGACAGGGAAACATTTTGGAAGAAACTGCCGACAAAGCGAAGCTTATAAAAATGGACACACCGTTTATATCAAATGAAGATCTGGATAAGATCGCTTCACTTAACGAGGAAAACTTTAAATCTGCCGTTATCCCTATGGTTTTTGATCTTGAGAGCGGGCTAGAAAAAGGACTGAAGAACCTATTTGAAAAGGCTGAGACTGCAATCAAAGAGGGATGTAACATTATCATAATAAGTGACAGAGAAATAGGAGAAAACCAGTACCCAATTCCTAGTCTTTTGGCTACTTCAGGGCTGCATCACTACCTTATCAAAAGTAATAAACGAAATGGTGCAGATATCATAGTAGAAACTGGAGATGCCAGGGAGGTAATGGATTTCGCTCTTCTTATCGGATACGGAGCTCTTGCTGTAAATCCTTACCTTGCCTTAGAGTCTATCGACTATATGGTAGAAAATGAACTTTATATGACTTCTCAAAATGCTGACAAGAAAAAGGCAAAATATTTAAAGGCCATAGGAAAAGGTCTTGTAAAAATAATGTCGAAAATGGGTATATCCACTGTTCAGAGTTACAGAGGAGCGCAGATATTTGAAGCTGTGGGACTTAAGAGGGAACTAATTGACAAATACTTCACAGGGACTACCTCAAGAATTGAAGGTATCGGTATAGAGGGAGTAGAAAGAAGTGTAAAACAGACTGTGGATAAAGCAAGAGATGAGTATAATCCCAATCCTCAAGTACTACCTAATACAGGTGACTACAAATGGAGAAAAGACGGTGAAAGACGTCTGTTTAGCCCTGAGGCAGTTGCGGCACTTCAGCACTCTACCCGTACAAATGACTATGAAGAATATAAAAAATTTGCAGGAATTATCAATGACCAGGGAGAAAAGCTGGCAACAATAAGAGGACTTTTCAAATTTAAAGGGTCAGAAAGCATTCCGCTAGAAGAAGTAGAATCTATCGAAAGTATAATGAAAAGATTTGTTACAGGGGCTATGTCCTTTGGTTCTATATCGAGAGAGGCTCATGAGGCCATGGCTATAGCCATGAATACAATCGGAGGTAAATCCAACTCCGGTGAGGGTGGAGAAGATCCTGAAAGATTTGCTGACAACAGAAAAAGTGCCATCAAGCAAGTAGCTTCCGGAAGATTCGGAGTTACTACACATTATCTTGTAAATGCTGATGAGCTTCAAATAAAAATGGCTCAGGGAGCAAAACCTGGTGAGGGTGGGCATCTTCCTGGTCACAAAGTTACTGAGGAGATCGCTGCTACAAGACACACTTCTCCTGGAATAGACCTGATATCACCTCCTCCACATCACGATATTTACTCTATTGAGGATCTGGCACAGCTTATATTTGATCTGAAAAATGTAAATCCTGAATCCAGAGTAAGTGTGAAACTAGTTTCAGAAGTGGGAGTAGGAACAGTCGCAGCTGGAGTCGCAAAGGCTCATTCTGATATGATTCTTATTTCCGGATATGACGGTGGAACCGGTGCTTCCCCTATATCCTCCATAAAACATGCAGGTCTTCCTTGGGAGCTCGGTCTGTCTGAAGCACATCAAGTCCTTATCCTAAATGACCTCAGAGGTAGAGTAAGAATACAGGCCGATGGTCAAATGAAAACAGGTAGGGATATCGTTATAGCATCTCTACTAGGAGCAGAAGAATTTGGTTTTGCAACTGCACCGCTTGTGGTCCTAGGATGTATCATGATGAGAGCTTGCCAT
>NZ_JBFHGC010000043.1:0-9161 GCF_041583315.1 Ilyobacter sp.
CTTTTAAAATATATTTCTAGAAAAATACTACTCTAGTATAAAATTAAGTTGAATTTTTATTATTCTAAAATTTTATAGTTTCTTAAAGAATAAAAAAAGGTGAGATTAGTCTCACCTTAGATTCAATAATTAATTTATAATTTCCAGTTCCCTGTCATGACGTTTTTTGAATAAAATCAAAGATAACAAGGCCCCTATAAGACAGTAAAACATATCCGACTGTGTATCCCATATATAGCCCTGGGTTCCGAGAAATTCATTGGACCCCGTCCCGGTAGCCAAGGCCACCCACCATTCCACCAACTCATAAAAAGCACTTATTGCCATACATATTGATACCACTATAAAGAAAAGCCACTTCCCTCGGGAAACTACTGATTTTCTCAGCAAAATCTCCCTTGCTATCATTGCAGGAGTAAATCCCTGGACAAAGTGTCCCAGTTTATCATAGTTGTTTCTTTTTAGTTCAAACATCTCTTTTAACAAATTGAAAAAAGGTACTCTTGCGTAGGTATAATGCCCGCCTATGACAAGTATCACAGCGTGAATCAGTATAAGCCAATAGGTAAGCTGCGTCAGTGGAAACTTTCTGTATGTTGCCACTATAATTATAGCCCCTATAACTGCCGGAGCAACTTCCAGCATCCATGTAAAGTTATCATATGGTTTTATTCCACTCCATACCAAAACAATCAAAAATATCCCTAACTGGAGAACATTTACCTTTTTTTTGCTCATTTTATCCCACCTCTTTAATAATTATGGAATAGTTATTTTATATTCATTATATCTTTAAATTCCTTTACTTTGCCGCGGCTTACAGGTACCTCATCTTTCAGACCTCTGAATTTTAGATTATACGTGCTGTTAAACCAGGGTATTATCTCTGATATTTTGTCCACATTTACTATATAAGAGCGATGACATCTAAAAAATCTGTCTTTGGGAAGCTTGTTTTCCAGATCTGATATTTTGAGTTTAGACATATATATGTCTTTTTCTGTAAAAATCTTTGTTTCCCTTTCACAGGCCTCACAATAGTATACGTCATCAAGGCATAAAACCTGCATTTTATCCCCTTTCCATATGGTTAATTTTGTGTTGCACTGAGATTCCTTGTTGTCATCTGTTTTTACATTAAATCTTCTTTCCAGTCTGTTAAGTGTATTGACTATCCTTTCTTCTGAATAGGGTTTCATAATATAATCAAAAGCCTGTATATCAAAGGCATCCACTGCATAGTGATCATATGCAGTTATAAAAACCATCTCTGGTTTTTTATTAAATTTAGATACAAGCTTTCCTAGAGTCATTCCGTCTAAATTTGGCATATTTATATCTAAAAATATTATATCAACATTATTTTCCTGCAAATATTTGAGTACTTCTAAAGGATCTTCAAACTCATGAGCGATCTCTATATCACTGAAATTCTCTATAAAATATTTTAGTTCTTCTCTCGAAGGATACTCATCATCTACTATTATACACTTCATATTTCCCCCTCCGATTTCACAAGAAAGCTTATTTTTGTTCCTTTTTCAAGTTTTTCTATCTCAAGCCCCTTCCCGTACAGGAGTTTGATTCTGCTGTGGACATTATACAGTCCTATTCTCTCTGGTTTTTTATCTTCTGAATTTATTCTTTCAATTATTCTCTCATCGATCCCGGCTCCGTCATCTACTATCTCCACCATAAGGTCTTTTCCGTCTCTGTAAGCATTTATCCAGACACTTCCAGCATGGGTGCTTTTCAGAATACCGTGCTTTATCGAATTCTCCACAAGAGGCTGTATTATGAGGCTGGGTATCATACGTCCCTTCACCTCTTCCTCTATAAAATAATGAACATTTATTTTCCCTTTGAATCTTGCCTGCTCAATATTCACATAAGCCTTTACCTGTTCAAGCTCTTTTTCAAGAGTCACAAGTTTGTCTCCACACTCAATATTAAATCTCAGATAAGTAGAAAGATCAATTATTATATTTCTTGCCTTAGACGGGTCTATCCTCACAAATGAAGATACTGTGTGAAGTGCATTAAAAAGAAAATGCGGGTTTATCTGTGCCTGCAGAGCCCGAAGTTCTGATTTTGCAGCCATCTCCTTCAGCCTTTCTATACGGCTTATCTCCAGTTGAGTAGATATGAGCTGAGAAAGTCCCTCTGCCAGATATCTGTTTCTAGAAGATAATGAGCTGTTCTCTGCATAGTATATTTTTAAGGTACCTACGACTTTTTCAGCCTCTTTCAGAGGTGTTATTATGGCAGAATGAATATCTTTCAGACCACAGTAAAATTTTGTCTCATCGTTAGTACTTTCGATTACCAACAGTTTTCCAGTGGAAAGAACCTTTTTTGTAGCCTCGCTTACTATCTCTTTGTGAGTCAGAAGGTATTCAGGATCATCACTGTAATTTGCCAAAATATAATTCTGATCCGTTATTATTACCACCTTTGCTCCCAGGGATTCCTGTATCACTCGGCATACGTTTTTCAGAGAATCACTATCAAGTTCTCTGAAAAAAGGAAGGGTTTTATTGGCAATTTCCAGAGCAAGTTTTGACTGCTCTCCGGCCACTTTTTCCTTGTCTTCCTGTATGCTTTCAGTTATAGCAATAACAATGGATACTCCCAGAGCATTTGCAAGAACCATTGGTACATATATATTTCTGACTATATCCTGAGCTACATAAGAAGGCTTTGACATTATCAGTATAAAAGCCATACTTATATTTTCTACTATAACTCCCGCCACAAACCCATAAAGTTTTCTATTGTTTACCCCTATATTCTTATACAGCATTCCAGACAAAATCCCACCTATAATTGTGGCTATCCCGCATGGAAGAGCAGTTATACCGTTCATATCAATGAGAAACCTGTGGATTCCCGCAATTACACCTGCAGTTATACCCACTATAGGCCCTCCCAATATTCCTCCTACTACTACCCCTATATTTCTCGTGTTTGCTATAGCTCCGTTGTAGTCTATCCCCACATAAGTCCCTAGTATCGCCATCGTAGAAAACACCACGGACAGTATCAGCTTATCTCTGGTTTCAAAAGCTTCCTTCTCGATTATTTTTCTGAATGCCTTTAATCTGGAAAGGAAAAAGGCTATTGTAATTATATATCCTATATTATTTAAAAGATGATTAAATAATTGAAACATAAATGATCAACTCCACAATTTCATTATAGGATATTATATATTATTTACAGGTTATTGTCCAATTTGTAGGACATCTGCACATTTAGATTTTTTTCACTCTATAAGCCTTTATACCGGTTAATTCCCTTATTCAAATACCATTTTCTCAAACATAATATAAAAACTGTTGAAATATTTAGGTTAATTCCTTATACTTTATCTGTTACGTATTTTTTATTTAGGAGATGTCATATGAATGCAGATAAAATATTAAAAGTTTCTACCTACGCAGGAAAAATAATTTTAGAAAACGGCGGGGAAACTTACAGAGTAGAAAACACCGTATGCAAAATATGTGAGATGTACGGATACTCTGCCGACTGCTTTGCCACTCTTACTGGAATAATGGCATCGCTAGAGGACCAAAACGGCAATATTTCCTCTATAATAGTAAGAATTTCAAAAAGGGGCACAAACCTCGATAGAATACATAAAGTTAATATTTTAGCCAGAGAAGCTTTCAAGCTTACTTCTGAAGAACTTATGTTATCCCTAAAGGCTGTCGAAGCTCAAGAACGTTATCCCATGCATCTCAACTTCTTGGCCTACGCCTTTTGTTCCGCCTCTTTCTCGGTTATATTCGGAGGAAGTTACAGAGACTTCCTCGTTGCCATGATTATAGGAGGTTCTCTGAATATTTTCACATATTTATCAAACAAACTAGAAATAAACGGCTTTATCATCAATAGTGTCGGCGGTGCAATATGTGCCTTCATAGGGGTATTTTTTCTAAAAATAGGAATTGCTGATAATTTGGATAAAATAATCATCGGATCTCTCATGCTATTAGTTCCTGGAATGGCCCTCACAAATGCTATCCGGGATATCATTGCAGGAGACTTCATGGCAGGTATAGCCAGGGGAGTAGAAGCCCTGCTTATCGCCACTTCCCTAGCCATAGGTACAGGAGCAGTTCTCACACTAATGTTATAACTTTTGGAGGTTTATCATGATAAAGCAGATTCTATTTGCTATACTTGCTACATTTTGTTTCGCCATAATTTTCAATATCAGAGACAGAAAACTTTTTTTCACCTCTATAGGGGGAGGAATAAGCTGGCTCACATACCTTTTGTGTGTTAATGCAGGCTATCCAATTGCATTCTCATATTTTTTATCCTCAATAGCCTTGACTCTCTTCTCAGAGATTTTTGCCAGATATCTAGAAACTCCGGTTACCACTATTCTCATTTGCGGGCTTATCCCTCTTGTCCCAGGAGGAGGTATCTACTATACAATGTATCACATCATAAAAGAAAGACCCTTAGCGGCATTTTCAAAAGGCCTCGAAACTTTTCTTATCTCATGTTCCCTGGCCATGGGAATTGTATTTGTGACATCCTTCATAAAAATAATAAAAGACATTCACAGAAAAAATTTGGTCAGAAAAATAATATCCAAATAAGCCCAATAAAAAAGCTCTTTTTAAGGAGCTTTTTTTAATCTCTGGATTTCTCCAGACTCTTATTTAAATATTTTTTCAACTTTAAATTTTAGTTTATCCGGTATGACATAGCCCTTTGACATCACTCTTTTCAGTGCCATAAAGGGTTTATGCCTATAGTTCCTTTTCTCTCTGTCGCCGCTTTCTATCTCCTCCTCTATATCATTTTCAAATTCCACATAGCTTCCTATGGAATAGTTGATACTTCTCTGAATTCCTTTGTTTTTATATTCGGCATTTTCTTTATCATATTCAGTTCTCCAGCCGTGGTTGTCTTTGTCATATACAGCCACATATGGTATTTTAAATCCGTTTAAAAGACGTATAAACTGTGGAATGGTACTCTTACTCCCACATTCTATAATAGAGTATTCGTACTTATACACCCCCAGACATTCTGCCAGATAAGGAAGAAGTATCTTGTCAGTCTGTCCCTCTACAAGGATTACTTTCTTTGCAAAAAAAAGTTCACTTCTGTCCGGATTTATCCAATAGTTCATATTGAACCTTTTGACCTCATCTCTGGAGAAAAGTCTTTTTCTGTTCTGAAATATTTTGGTTCCTCTCTCATCCCTTCTTACTATACATATAGACCTGTACTGTTTCAGCCCCACAAAGTTACTGGAATGGGTACAGACATATATCTGCGTCCCGTATTTGGATAGATGTATAAGGGTGTTATAGAGCTCCCTTTCAGCTTGTGGATGAAGATACAGTTCCGGTTCTTCATAGAGAATCATAGTGCTTCCAAGTATACTCCTGTTTTTCTTCTTGGATTCCCTGGAAAGAATCCTTGCTATATTGAATATTACATTTCTCTGAAGTCCCTTGCTTGCATAATCCTGTTGTAAAACTGAATAAATGCTCTTTATTTCATCTATGATTTGATTATCACAAGAATCCTCCTTATCAAGGACACTAATAAGTTTCTTATAAAAAAATTCAGTAAGTTCTTTTGAGGTAGCAGCCACTGAAGGAATAAAAACTACTTCTATATTTTTTATGATATCTCTGTAATCATTCCACCCTATTTCCACGCCCTCATATTCTTTTACTAGAGTATAAGTGAATCCAGCATCTCCCCCTGTTATTCTGAGAATGAGTTCATCATTTTTATCAAGATATGGTTTTAGTTTTTTTAGTTTCTCGATAGATACAATCTGAAACCTACCTTCTATCTCTACTAAGCCTCCCTCTCTTCTTTTATCTTTTTTTCTGTAGTTTCTTTCTCCGAGAAAAAATAATATTGCGGAAAAAATACTGGATTTACCGTGGTTGGCTCCCCCTATCAGCAACATAAGATTCTCTAGTTCTATACTCTCGTCCTCTATAGACTTCCAGTTTTTTATATCTATTTTTCTCAAGTACATAAAATTAACTCCTCTCTTGTCTATTTTGTATTTATATAATTTTATGTAACAAAACGCTTCTATAACATTATACTGTACATTTTTGAATTTTTAATTGTTTCTATTCTTATGAAAATATTTCGAAATCAATTTTTATTTCCTTTAAATGATAAAGAGAGGTCCGAAGACCTCTCACATTTTTTACAGATATTGCCTTTATTCCAGGATGTTTTCACTATTCTTTATGTGCAACTATTACCCTGCCTACCAGTCTTCCTCCTAGCATATTATCCACTTCATCAAAAATTCCGTCAATACCCACTTCTTTTATTCCTGTTTCAAGATTAGATCCCTTCCAATCTTTGGATATAAGTTCCCAAATTTTTTCTCTCTTTTCTTTTGGACACTGTACAGAATCAATTCCCACCAACTTTACCCCTCTGAGTATAAACGGATATACTGTTGAAAAAGGAAGGTCCCCTCCTGCTACATTTCCACAGGTAGTTACCACTCCTGCATAGCTTACAGACCTTATGGCAGTTGAAAGAGGATTTCCTCCCACAGTATCAACTACTCCAGCCCAGCTTTGCTTTAGGAGTGCTTTCCCGCTTTTATCGTCTAGCACCTCTCTGTTCACTGTATCCTTGGCACCCAATTCCAACGCCAGTTTATTCTCTTTATCATTACTGATAACTGCCGTTACCTCATATCCCATTTTTGAGAGGAATCTTACTGCATGACTCCCCACCCCGCCTGTTCCTCCGCTCACGAGAATCTTTCCGTCTTCAGGCTTTATATCTTTTACCAATTCATAAACCGAAAGCCCTGCGGTAAATCCTGCAGTTCCGTAGATCATCGCTTCTTTCAAAGAAAGATTTTTAGGCTTTTTTATAACCCATTCCTTAGGTACTCTTATATATTCTCCAAAACCTCCGTCAGTGTTCATCCCAAGATCAAATCCAGTCAGTATTACCTCGTCACCGGGTTTGAAATCATTGGTTTTAGATTCTGTTACCACTCCTGCAGCATCTATTCCAGGTGTATGTGGGTAATTTCTAGTTACACCCCTGTTCCCTATACAAGATAGAGAGTCCTTATAATTCAGTGAAGAATATTTCACCTTGATAACCACATCTCCCTCTGGAAGATCCTCTATATTTCTTTCCACTATTTTTTTTATAAACTCACCATTTTCTTCAAATATTCTCACAGCTCTGAATTTCATGATTAATCCCTCCTTAAACTTAATACGATTCCGTACTTTTATTCTATACCTTTAAGCTTTTAATGTCAATACAATTTATTAAAAGTAAAAAATCTTAAAAAGGCACTCTTGAGAGTACCTGATTCTAATTGAGATTATTTTTATTTTTGCTGCTTCTCTCTTCTTACATGGGCATTTTGCATTACTTCCAACACTTCATTCAGCCCCATTTCATTTAAGTTTTCCAAATATTTAGGCCATTCCCTGTCAATATCCATCCCGTTTAATACCCACATCTGAATTGATTCGCTCATATAATTAACGATAGAAGGCCAATACATATCATATATTTTCCTCTCTTCCGGAGTCAGGGTAGGCTCTACAAATTCTTTTAATATGTAATTGTTTTCAGTATACATTTTTATTCCCTTTATGGCATCTGCATTTGTCCACTGTTTTTCATACTCATAGTCCATTTGAAACCCGATGGGGATTTGTGCTCCGTCTTCCCATAATCGCTGGTTGACTGCTTTGTCTGCATTGAGAATCTCCTCATTAAATACAGGCTTTCCACCCTTCATTGTATAATGCAGACCTTCTAATCCAAAGTTGGCCAACCTTCTGCCAGCTGGGGTAAAATAAAAATCAAAAAATTTCATAGTTTCTATAGGATGTTTATTTTGGTAAGTTATCGCCCAGCCGTCGGGCTTTACAGCGGCTCTCATGTTCTCTTCCACTCTCCTACCATCTGTTCCAACAGGTGGTGCCATAGGCTGGAGATTAAATCCCGGAATAGAGTTACTCAGAGTTTTATTAAAAATACCGGTACTTGCAAACCAATCTCTTGTTGCTCCACCTAGATTTTTCCCAAACAATATTTCTCTTGATCTGGATCCTCTGGTAAATACTTCTGGATCTATTAATTTTTCCTTGTACCATTTTATTATATGTTTCATTCCCTCTTTAAATTCAGGTTGAACCAGTCCCGATACTATCTTCCCGTCTTTTTCGTATAGTGACATATATGTATCAGTACCGCTGGTTCGAGCTCCCCACATCGTGGTCAACCTCATAATTTCTTCCCAATGCCGAAAAAACAAAGGGACCTCGTCTTTTAAACCATTCCCATTTGGGTCACCGTCTCGAAAAGCTACTAGTGTTTTGTAAAATTCATCAACAGTCTGAGGTTGCTTTAACCCTAATTTGTCTAACCAGTCCTGCCTTATCCAAAATCCTCGTGCTGCTTTTCCATCAACTATATAAGGGATATAGTAAATGTTTCCATCTGGAGCCTTTACCGCTTCCTTTACATTAGGATGATCCTCAAAAAAATTCTTGATGTGCGGTGCATGTTCATCTATCAAAGCATTTAAAGGTAAAAGTTTCCCTTCCATTCCATATTTTATAAAATCATCTTTTCTCTCATTTCCTCCTACAATATCGGGCAATTTTCCGGAAGCCATCATCATTTTAAACATTTCATCACTATTTGTCCTTACTTTTGAAGCTGTTTCAGTTAATCTTATGTTGGTTAGATCAAAAGCTCTTTTTCCAACCGGACCATTTGGTTCATAGATATACTTATTTCTAAAATGCATGTGAATAGTTAGATCCAATGGATTTTTAGTGACCAGTGATTCTTTTGGAGTATCTGCCTCTGGAGCTTTGTCTTTACCAGCTTCACATGCGGTTAAGCTTGCTATTAATAATAAACTTATAAGCAATTTTTTTAATATTTTGTTCATTATCTTTCTCCTTAGCGTATTTTTTATAAACATAAATACTGTACAGCCCAGTCAGAATATTGCTATAAAACATAGAATACCAAACTGAATATTCCCTGAATATTCCTATATAACTTAAAATTATAACTAATGGAATTCTTACTCCCCATAATCTTAATATATTTATATTTAAAGATTTTTTAGTATCTCCCAATCCTTGGAAATAACC
>NZ_JBFHGC010000044.1:0-9134 GCF_041583315.1 Ilyobacter sp.
AAAGATCTATTATGACCTGGAAGATGTGGTATATATAATAGAAAACCTGGAAGAGGATACAGATACTGACGAATTCAGGCTGAACGAACTTGTGGACAGGCTGGACAAGATAAATTCACTGAAAAAAAAGTACGGCTTCACCATAGAGGAGATACTGGACTACAGAGACGATCTTCAGAAAAAACTGGATACACTTCATGAAAGTAACTTCGAAGAGAAAAAACTCATCAAAGAAAGAGATGAGCTAACTGCAGTGTACAACGAGTATGCTGAAAAACTAAGCTTATCCAGAAAAAAGAGTGCAGCTCTTATAGAGAGCAAGATGGAAGATGAACTGAAATACTTGAACATGAAGGACAGTATGTTTGAGATGTCCTTTGACCGTATAGAGGGAATGGGACGAAACGGTTCTGACCAGGTGGAATTTCTCATCACAACCAATAAGGGTCAGAGTCCGAAACCCCTTTCTAAAATAGCATCTGGCGGTGAGGTAAGCCGTATAATGCTGGCACTTAAATCCATATTCTCTGTGGTAGACAATGTGCCTATCCTGGTATTTGATGAGATAGATACAGGGGTGGGCGGAGAAACTGTGAGAAAAATCGCCAGTAAGCTAAAAGATATAGGAAGTAATTCTCAGGTGGTGTGTATAACTCATTCTCCTGCAATAGCATCGAAGGCCAGTCAGCAGTTTTATATAGAGAAAAAAACTCTCACAGATAAAACCATAACCACTGTGAGGGAGCTTGACTATCAGGGGCGTATAGAGGAGATCGGAAGGATGCTTGCTGGAGAAAACATAACAGAGGCGGTGCTGAAGCACGCCAAAGAAATTTTAGATGAAATTTAGGTGGTCGTTATGAGAGAATTATTGATAGAGTTTCTCGCATTTATAAAAGACAAAAAAGGATTTTCAGAGAGCAGTATAGAGGCATACAGAAAGGACCTGGAGGATTTTACGGTTTTTTTGATGGGGAAAGATTATGTGGCAGTAGAAGACCTAGACGTTATGTCCTTTATAGAGAATATGAAAAAGGAGTATTCTGAAAACAGTATCTACAGGAAACTCGTGTCTCTGAGGGCATTTTATAAGTACCTTTACAAAAAAGGTCTTGTGGAAAAACTTCCCACAGAGGGTCTGAAACCAGTGAAACCCACTACACAGATGCCGGAAACACTGGAGTGGGAAGAGGTAAGACGGATAATGGACCAGTGTGGGAATAGTGCTAAGGGGAAAAGGGATAAGCTGGTTATAGAGCTCCTCCTTCAGAGTGGACTTCTCATATCAGAGGTTTTGGAAATAAAAATAAATGACCTTCAGTCAACTGACTATAAAAAAATAAAGTATGTGAAGAACAACAGGCTTCATTTCATAGAAATAGGGGCGGAGCTTTCTGAAAAAATAAAGTTATTTGTTGAAGTTGATGGAAAAGAGATAATGAAAGAGGGGGATGATTTTCTCTTTCAGGGAGTGACCAGACAGAATTTCGGTGCGAGATTTAAAAAATATGGTCAAAAAGCAGGGGTGAACCAGAATGTATATCCCAATATGCTGAGGAATACCTTGGCAAAAAAATACCTGGACAGCGGGATGGATGAAGTCAAAGATAAAATGCATCTTGAAAAGCTAGAGGGAACAGGAGTATATATAACGAGAAACCTAGATAAAATAAGAGAATTATATATGAAAATCGCAATAGGCGATAAATAGGAAGGAATGATATATGAAATCGGGATTTATAGCAGTAGTAGGAAGACCTAATGTGGGGAAGTCCACATTAACAAATAAACTGGTAAATGAAAAAGTGGCAATAGTATCTGACAAAGCAGGGACAACAAGAGACTCTATAAAGGGGATATTAAACCATGGCGGAAATCAGTATATATTTATAGATACCCCTGGGATACACAAGCCTAAGCATCTTTTGGGAGAACACATGACCAATGTGGCTGTAAGATCTCTGAGAGAGGTAGAAGTTATAATGTTTGTTTTAGACGGAAGTCAGGAGATAAGCACTGGAGATAAGTATGTAATGGACAGAATCCTGGAAGCCAAGGAAACTCCAAGGATACTGATTATCAATAAAATAGATAAGATGAGCGACGAAGAGTTAGTAGCAAAAAAAGAAGAGATAGAGGAAAAACTAGGTACCTTTGACAAAATAGTAGAACTTTCTGCAGAATATTCAATAGGAATGTATAAGGTCATAGATGCTATCAATCCTTTTCTGGAAGAAGGGGTAATGTATTATCCAGAGGATATGTATACAGACATGCCTACTTATAAAGTCATATGTGAGATCGTAAGGGAAAAAATACTTACCAGGACAAGGGATGAGATACCTCACTCTATAGCCATAGAGATAACAGACGTAGAGAGAAGACCCAACGGAAAAGACAAGTATGACATAAATATCTATGTGGAAAGAAACTCCCAAAAGGGAATAATAATAGGAAACAAAGGTGAAATGCTAAAAGAGGTAGGGACAGAAGCAAGAAAAGATATAGAAGAGCTTCTAAACAAAAAAATCTACCTCAATCTGTGGGTAAAAGTGAAAGAAAAATGGAGAAAGAAAAAACCTTTCCTTAAAGAGATGGGTTATTATATGGATGAGGATTAATGAAATTTTAAAATTGGAGGCATAATTAATGAAATACAAAGCTGTGGTACTGGACATGGACGGGACACTTCTTAATTCAAAGCTGGAAATAGATGTGAGAACAGCCGAGGTACTTAAAAAGTTTAGGAGTATAGGGGGTAAGGTTTATATAGCAACAGGGAGAACCTATCTTTCTCTGAAACCTTATTATGACATCCTGGCCCTTGATACCCCTGTCATAGCCTACAACGGCGCTAAAGTTGTATCCTGCTTAGGGGAGACTGTTTTTGAATATCCCATGGGTTGTGACCTGGTAAAATATTTTATAGATCTTTCCAGGAGAACGGGGATTCATCTGAATCTCTATCAAAACGAAAAATGGCTTGTTGAAGACCCGTTTAACAAAGAAAGTGAAATTTATGAGGAAATATCTGGACTCAGTCCGGAAGAGTCTGATTTTGAAAATCTGGAGGAATATTTTTCAACCAAGGTTTTATTTATCTCAGAAAAAGAAAGACTTGATGAATTGAGGGAAGAGATAATCCTGGAACTAGATGGTCAGGTCCATGTAACAGCGTCGAAACCTTTTTTTCTTGAAGTTATGAAAAAAGGAGTGAACAAAGGTGACACACTGAAAAAACTCATGGAGTCAGAGGGGATAAGTCTAGATGAAGTGATAGCCTTTGGAGACGGTCTCAATGACATGGAAATGATAAAAGCCGCGGGTCTAGGAGTGGCAATGGGTAATTCCTATGAGGAACTGAAGGAAGCTGCTGACCTGATTACCGGGGATAATGACTCTAATGGTATAGCAGAAGTTATGACGAATCTTTTTGATCAAAGATGCCTAATAGGTTTGGAATAAAAAATGAAAAAAATGATGAGCGGTCTAGGATACTCCTAGACTGCTCATTTTTATTTTACAGGAAGCTTTTGAAGTTTGTAAAAAAATGTATTTTTTGATATAATATAGTCTAGCTAAAATCATAGAAAGGAAGTTTTATGTTTGAAAAGTTAAAAGTAAATATAGAGAGAAAAAAAACCGGTATAAAAGTAGAAAAGGTATATTTTAGACTTTCCTTTGATGAAAAAGGAGCTTATGTAGATACAGTAGATGAGCATGGAAAAATACTTTGCGAAGTAGAAGCCCTGCAATATGACAGAAACACGAGAGAGATTTTGAAAAGCATAGATCATATAAGGGAAAACAGTTTGTTTTTAATATCCTGGGATAGTTGCGGAGACAGGATATACTTAAGTGAGCACCCTCATCTTATGGAACTTTTGAAAAAAAGCAGATATTTTGTAGATGAAAATTTTGAGAATATAGAATGGAGTCATGAAGAGAGCAGCCTGACTCTTAAGATCGAAAGTCCTGAAGAGGAAAGTAAAAAACTAAATTCTTTTTTGCTTTTAAATGGTAAATATAAAGATTTTAAATTTATAAATGAAAGAACAGTAGTTTATAACAGGAAAATATATAATATAGCTGATATAGGGGAAAGTTTTGTAAGTGCAATGGAAATTAATTCTCAGTTTCCTAAAAACGATCTTGAAAATTTTCTCACAGTTACCATGTCCTACTTTGACAATCTGGATATAGATTATCAGGATTATACAATGGAGACAGGAGAAGATAAAAAACTACAGCCCCAGATAATAATAGAGAAGATCTCTAGGGACAACAGTCTTTACCTAAAGGTGGGGATGACTGTTTCCACAATGAATTATGATTTTCTGAGTGAGTATAATATAAGTACTGCTGCCATTGTGAATCACATGGAGAAAAAAATACTTTTTTGTGATATAGAGCTTCGAAACATAGGCGAGGCTATAGAGGAAGTAGTAAAGGTGCTGACAAAGCACCAGAGAAAATTAAAGCTCAGAGAGGGTTATTATCTAGACGGGAATCTGATAATAATGCAGGAAAAACTTGCCAAGGAATTTGTAACGAAGGAACTCCTGCAGATGGTTGGTAAGTACAAGATAGTAGGTACTGACAAGCTGAAAAAATACAGAATAAGAACTGTAAAACCAAAACTCGTGGCAAATCTACAGCATTCCATAGATTTCCTTGAGGGGGATGTAGAGCTAGAAATAGAAGGGGAAAAATTTACAATATTTGATGTCCTGAAAGCATATAAAAAAGATTCGTATATTGTGCTGAGCGACGGTACAAACGCCCTTATAAATAAAAAATATATTGAAAAATTGGAAAGAATTTTTAAGAGAAAAGATGAGAAGGCCAAGGTATCCTTTTTTGATCTACCTCTTGTGGAAGAGCTTATAGAGGATAAACTTTTTTCCGGAGAGATGAAAAAAAGCAAGGAACTCTTTATGGGATTTAATAATCTAAAAGATTACCCTATACCTGTGCCGCCTATAAAAGCTGTCCTCAGAGAGTATCAGGACTATGGATACAGATGGCTGAGCTACCTTATAGACAATAAAATAGGCGGATGTCTTGCTGACGACATGGGTCTCGGTAAAACCCTCCAGGCCATAGCCCTTCTTTCTAGGATATATGAAAAACCAAGGAAACCAAGTCTTGTGGCTATGCCTAAAAGTCTTGTCTATAACTGGGAAAACGAAATAAAAAAGTTTAATCCCAATCTAAATGTAAAAATATACTACGGAAACAACAGAGATGTCAATGATATCAAAGAATCTCAGATAGTACTTACTACCTACGGTACAGTAAGGAATGATATAAAGATTTTAAAAGAGATAGAGTTTGAACTAGTTATTCTGGATGAGTCTCAAAATATAAAAAATATAAATTCTCAGACTACCAAGGCGGTAATGCTGCTGAATTCTGAGAACAGGGTGGCTCTTTCTGGAACTCCTGTGGAGAACAACCTTGGAGAGCTGTATTCACTCTTTAGATTCCTCAATCCTACCATGTTTGGAAGTATAGATGAGTTTAACTCTTTTTATGCCAACCCAATCCAAAGAGATAACGACATGGAGGTCGTAGAAGAGCTCAAGAAAAAAATATATCCATTTATACTGAGAAGAACCAAAAGAGAGGTTTTGAAAGACCTTCCTGATAAAATAGAAAAAGTACACTTTGTAGAGATGAACGACGAGCAGAAGAAGATCTATGATGAGAGAAGACTTTTCTACTATGATCTGATACACAATCAGATAAAAGAGCACGGTATAGGGAAGAGTCAGATATTTATTTTACAAGCCCTAAATGAACTGAGACAGCTTGCAAGCTGTCCTGAGATGAAGACAGATGGTCTTGTTTCATCTACAAAACGAGAGATACTCATAGAGAACATAAGAGAGGCCGTGGATAACGGGCATAAAATCCTGGTATTTACAAACTTTATAAGATCCATAGAAAATATATGTGAAGATCTGGAAAAACATAATATAAAGCATCTTTATATGACAGGAGCCACCAAAGACAGACAGTCTCTAGTGGAGAAGTTTCAGAGCGATAAGAAATGCAAGGTGTTTGTAATGACTCTGAAAACAGGAGGAGTGGGTCTGAACCTCACAGCTGCAGACACTATATTCATATATGATCCTTGGTGGAATAAGACGGCAGAAGACCAGGCTGTAGACAGGTCCCACAGAATGGGACAGGACAGAACGGTATTTTCTTATAAACTAATAACCAAAGGAACCATAGAGGAAAAAATACTCAAACTGCAGGAGGAGAAAAGTCGTCTTTTTGAAAAATTAATATCCAGCGACAGTGCCTCTGTAAAATCTCTTACTGAAAAGGATATTGAATATATCTTAAGTGAGTAGGATAAAATCATGTTATTTTGTTATATTTTGAATGAAAACTTTAAACGGGTTTGAAATTCTGTGATGGGAGATAAACTATGGCTATAAGCAAAGAAAAATTTATGCACGCATTAAACGAGTTTTATTCTCAGGAAACACTTTTTAAACTTTATAATAGATATTTTATAGAATGGATTGCAGAGGGATATATAGGAAGCAGTCTCGGATTGTTTGAAATATCTCTGATATCTGAAAATTCCAACAAGCAGACTTTTCTGGATCTGATGGAACAGGCTTTTACAAAAGAAGAGGTTTTTACCAAGGTGATAGCCACTCTCGATGATGAAGTAAAAGGAATCTTGGAATATATAGCCTGGAACGGGAAGTATCCAGTTGAAAATAAAGAAGATTATACTGTGTATGAAGAGGGGTATAATATTTATAAAGACCTCAAGGACGAATATCTATTCTTTCGGTATGCAGAGGACGGGAAAAAAAACGGGTATCTCTATATAAACAACGATATAGTGAGAATGATAAGAAAATTTCTCCCGAAACCGACGGATTATTATATCCACGGGGCAAAAAATATAGAGGCTGCATTTAAGAAAAACAGTGAGAAAGAGATGGCTTATAAGCTGTCCCTTTACTACAGTTTTTATAAGCAGGGGAATGTAACCTTATCATCTAGCGGGAAGGTCCTGAAAGAATCCAAAAGGGATATGAATAAATACTGCGATATAGAGGAGTTTTATTCTGACAGCAAAGACCTAGACTACCTAAAGACAGAAACAATAGGTCTATTTTTCTTTCTGCTGAAGGAGAAATATTTAGAGAGTGAAAGTTTTGAAATAACAAACTTCAAAAAGATTATTTTAGATTTTTTATCTGGAACCAGTGTAAGAGGAGAGGGATATCATTACACCAGTCTCTATCTGAATTATCTAAAGGGTTTAAGAAATATCTGGAAAAAAGAAGAGAATATAAAGAGGTCTCTCCAGAGTATCAAAAAGGTCTTAGACGAACTCCCAGACGACGGAATAGTGAGCATAGAAAATATAATAAAATACATTACATACAGGGATGAGTTTATAGAGATAATAGACCCACAGGATGTATATGACTATGTATATATAAACGAAGCAAATTACGGAAGAACTAAAATAGCAAACTATGAAGGCTACCACAACTATGTGATAGTTCCATTTGTAAAATCAGTATTGTTTATACTTTCCTCTTTGGGAGTTCTAGAGGTTCACTACAACCTCCCGTCTTCTAGTAACGGTCTATATATGAAGAGCGGGTATCTCAGCAAGTATGACGGCCTGAAATATGTAAAGCTGACAGAACTGGGGCGATATGTCCTCGGAAGAGTAGATGATTATGACTTTGGAGATGCCAAGGAAAAGGCGGAAATCTTACTGGATGACGACAGACTTATTATGAGTGTTGTAGGGGAAGCTCCTGTAAAAATTATGTTTCTTGAAAAGGTATCTAACAGGATAGGGCCTAATAAATTTAAGTTTACAAGTGAGGCTTTCTTAAAGGGAATAGAGAATATAGGGGAACTCAAGGGAAGAATAAAGGAGTTCCGTAAAAAAATATCTCATGAGACTCCGGAAATATGGAATGAATTTTTTGATAGTCTTCTGAAAAAAGCCGAATCCATACAGCTGGTACAGGATATTGTGGTGCTTAAGCTGGAAAAAGATAAAGAGCTTGTAAATCTCATGGGAAGAGATGAGGAACTGAAAAAAATGATACTGAAGGCTGAAAATTTTCATATCCTTTTGAGAGAAGAGAACAGGCAGAGAGTGCTGGAAATATTAAAGAGCTATGGTTATTTTGTAGAGATATAGGATCATAAAATTATTTGTAATGAGGCCGCCACTTATGAGGCGGTCTTTATTTTACCTTTTTAATTTTTTCTAGTTGGTCTTTTTATGGGGCAACTATGTAGTGCAAAAAAAATATATATGAGGTATAATCTAACTGAAAAATATAGGAGGTGATGCATATGAAGAATAATTTTGTACATCTGCATTTACATACGGAATATAGCCTCCTTGACGGAGTTGGGAAGATAGATGAATACCTCGACAGGGCCAAGATTCTGGGGATGAGGGCTATGGCCATCACAGATCATGGAAACATGTTTGGGGCAGTGGAGTTTTATAAAAAGGCTCTTTCAAAGGGGATAAAGCCCATAGTTGGAATGGAGGCTTATCTCTCGGAATTTGGTATGGAGGAAAAAACCGGCAGAAACTTTCATCTGGTACTTTTGGCCAAGAATGAGACAGGGTATAAAAATCTAATGAAACTTTCATCAGAAGCTTATCTCAGAGGGTTTTATTACAGACCTCGTATAGACAAAGAGATGCTGAAAAGCCACGGTGAAGGGATAATCGCACTTTCTGCGTGCATGCAGGGAGAACTGTCTAAAAGAATATTAGATGGAGAAAGCAATGAAAATCTGGACAAGGCAGTAGATGAATATATTGCAATTTTTGGCAAGGATGACTTTTATATAGAGCTACAGTCCAACGGAGTAAAAGAACAGAAGAAGCTAAATGATGATCTCTATGCACTTGCTCAGAGACACGGTCTGAAGGTAGTGGCGACAAATGATACTCACTATGTGTTTTATGGAGATCATGCTTTGCAGGATATTCTAATCTGTGTCCAGACAGGAAGTAAGCTATCAGACGAGAAACGGATGAAGATAGAAACAGACCAGCTTTTTTTGAAAAATAGAGAACAGATGCTGGAAGAACTGGGGAAGTATGACAG
>NZ_JBFHGC010000045.1:0-9124 GCF_041583315.1 Ilyobacter sp.
CATCAAGCACCGCGTGGTGTTGTCCACCGCGTTGGTGACGCCAGTCATATACTCAGGCTGGCCGGGGGCGGCAAGGCCGATGGCGTAGATCTGTCGCCCGAGGGGGCCTGTCAGATATTTTCAACAGGGGGTGCTGACTAATGAAGATTAAATATTTTATAGTCGTTATTTTAATTGTGTTTGGAGTATCATGCAGCTCTGCAAAGAGAAAATCACCGCCTAAGGGGAATATCCTTATACTCAAAATTGATGAGGATAACGGGAATTATTTTAAAGCTTATGACCCGTGGGAACCCTTTAACAGAAGAGTCTATTATTTTAATGCAAAATTTGATCAATATATCTTTCTTCCTGTTGTGGACACATATAGGTATATTACACCAAATTTTATGGAGACAGGAGTACATAATTTTTTCAGCAATCTGGGCGAGATTAAAACCTTTATAAATTCATCACTTCAGTTGAAAGGGAAAAAAACTCTTGTGACATTTAACAGATTTGCAATTAACAGTACATTCGGGGTTTTTGGTTTATTTGACCTGGCTTCCCGTGGAGGACTTGAGCGTTATAAAGAGGACTTTGGTCAGACTCTTGCTTATTACGGAGTAAAGCCAGGACCTTACTTGATTCTTCCTCTCTTTGGGCCAAGCACTTTGAGAGATGCTACAGGATTGGGGGTAGACACCCTAGTACAGTCCTATGCAGACCCTTTGAGGTTGGGAGATGCCAGCAGGAATGACACTGAGTTTTTAGTATCAAACTCAGTAGACAGCAGAAGCAATGTCAGCTTTAGATATTACAGTACAGGGACTCCCTTTGAGTATGAGTATCTTAGATTTCTCTATATAAAAATCCGGGAAATGCAGGGTCAGAATTGATGAAGGATTTAAAAAAATCCCAATAATACTTGGCTTGAACTCTCTAATGGAGTTTAAGCCTTTTAATTTGTGTCAGTTTTCAATATTTTTTATTTATAACTTCTTGACTGTGAAACTGCTGTACAGTTTATAATGGGTTTGTGAATTTAAAAATAGATTAATTTTATTGTAAAAAGCATGTATGTGTTTATTATGAAAAATTTAGTTGTTTTAAACTTGAATATATTAATACTTAATGGGAGGTTATTATGAAAAGACGGATTCTTATAATTTTTTTAATTTTTGGGATGTTTCTCATGTCTTTCGGAAAAGAGATCAGTATAGGGGTTATATACGGTGATCAATCCAAAGAAGTGAATGAAAATCTGAGATTAACCTTGGAAAGAGAGCTCAAAAAGAATTTTGAAAATACCCAGTATCATCCAAAGATAAAAAAAGAGGTGGTTTCCCCGCTAAAAGACCTTGGAGGGGCAGTGGAGAAATTGCAGGCTGACAAGGGTATAGAGGTTATATTTTCCATGGATATAAACCCAACTAAATATCTAAATGGAAAATATACTAAACTTGTACTTGCACCCTTTGCTTATGACTCAATTGTTGAGGTAAAAAATCTGAATGCTATTTCTACCAATTATTCTCTGAAAGAGATTATAAATATCTTAGGTGAAACCAGAGATATAAAAAAAATAGGGATAGTTTATTCTGGTGAATTTAAAATCACAGCAGATCAATACAGAAAGAAACTGGTGTCTGAAAAAATGTTTTCAGACAAAGATGTAGCCATGATATCTTTGGAAGATTCTAAGGAAAAGATTGAGGCTGACATATCAAAAAATGACGGTCTGATTGTTCTTTCAGATAAAGATTTACTTTTGCAGGGGCCTATGGAAAAATCGTCTGAGAAAGGAGTTCCTAGTTTTTCCCTGTTTTTCAATGAAAAAAACGATGCTGGAGTTCTCATGGGGTACTCTCTAGAGGAGGAACAGGACAGAAGAATACGTGTGGCAGCATTGAATCTTTTGAAATATTATGAAGGCAGAAATTTTTCTGAATTAACCAAGAATCTAGACTCTGCAAACGCTAATATTCTTGTAGATTACAGAGTGGCGAAAGCTTCGGATTTATATCCAGGAGACCTTTTATCTGAAAAGATAAAGATGATAAACGAATCAGAATTAGGAACAGTAAAACTGAGCTTGAAAGATGCCATAAAACAACTTCTAAAAAATAATACAGAGTTACAATCTGAAAAAGAAGATCTGGTATCAAGTGAATACGATGTAAAAATAGCCAAGTCTGCCCTGAAACCTACTCTCACTGCGACATTGGACTATGATAAACAGGATAACACAAGGGCCAAGCTGTATTCTACAGGTGCAGAAAATTCGTTACAAGGCGGAGCTAAAATTAGTCAGGTGCTATACGATGAAAGCACATTTTCAAATATAACAATTCAAAAGAGACTCTATGATGCTACAAAAGAAAATATCAGAAGCGGAGAGATCGAGAAGATTCAAAATTTGTTGGAAAGTTATATTACTGTTTTAAAGGATAACTCAAGATTGGAGATAGAAAAAAATAATCTTAATCTTGTAAAAAGATATCTGAGTGTGGCTAGAACAAAATATAGCATCGGAAGCGGTGGCCCTGAAGATGTATATCGTTTTGAAAGTGAACTGGCAGATTCTATGACGAATCTAGAAGACATAAGAAGTAGCGTATTAGCTGGGAATTCAGACCTTAACAGACTTCTTAACCTTTCGATGGATACATATTTTTCACTTGGGGAAGAAGGCATTGAGGATATTATAGATCTTTATCTTTTTTATAATTTTGAAAATGAACTAAATAAGCCTTGGAAATTTGATAAAGTGAAAAATTACTTTATTGAGCAGGCTTTGGAGAATTCCTCTGAGCTAAAAAGCATAGACGCCAGAATTGCAGCAAAAGAGAGGGAACTAAAGACTGCAAAAAGAAAAAGATATCTTCCTACTATCACAGCCAGTGGAAACTATGACAGAGACCTTGTAGATCCTTGGGGGACGGGTTCTAGCAATACAGAGGCTGATGAATATTGGAATGCAGGAGTTGGATTTTCGATACCTCTCTATAAGGGCGGAGAGTTGTCATATACGAAAAAGCAGGTAGAATCCCAACTGGAAAAACTGAAATTTGACAGGGAAAGCAAAATTTCTCAAATCTCAAATAATATATCCAGTCAATATGCTAAAGTTTTTGCAAATTACAGAAGGATAAAATCAGCAGAAAAATCAGCAGAAGCTTCCAGGAAAAGTTTGGACCTTCAGACAGAACTCTACATAAAAGGAAAGATAAATATTACAGATATGATTGATGCAAGAAACAGCTTTATCCAGGCAGATCAAAAGAATATATCTGTAAAATTTGATTTTTTCATTTCACAGTCTAAGCTGGAGAAATTATGTGGAAAATATTATTTTGAATATAATGATATCGAAAAAGGAATAGTCAGAGAGAGTATTAAAAATCTAATTACATCAAAGTAGGGGGCTGTATTAATGAAAAAAATTTTAATTTCTATATTCACAATCTTCATCTTGGGGGCCTGTGGAAAAGAAAAAGATCAGACTGCTCAGGTGGAGAAGAAACCAAGAACGGTGAGATACATAGTGGCAAAGGATAAAAGTACGGAATTTCAGAGAGTGTTTGCAGGGAATGTCATCTCTGAAACCGAGTCAAAGCTCAGCTTCAGAGTATCTGGGACAATCATAAAGAAATACGCAAAATTGGGGGACTATGTAAAAAAAGGCCAGGTTTTGGCAGAGCTTGACAACGAGGATTATAAACTAGATGTGGAAAACTCTGCTGCACAGTATGAAAGCAGTAAGGCCGGATATATAGAGTCAGATGCACAGCTGAAGAGTGCCTATGCTTCTTTTGTAAATTCAAAAAATGAGTTTGCACGTATTGAAAAATTATATTATGACGATAATGTATCAAAAAGTCAGTATGATTCTTCTAAGGCAAACAGAGATGTTACAGAGGCTCAGCTGGCACAGTTTGAAGCCTATAAAAAATCGGCTAAATCAAATATCAAGGCAAGTGAGATGCGTCTGGCTCAGAGTAAACTGAAATTGTCATACACTAAACTCGTAGCACCTGAAGATGGATTTATCGTATCTGAGGAAACAGAGGAAAATGAGACTGTTTCCACAGGAACTCCTATTTATAAAATAAGTCTCGGAGAAAAACTGCAGACTGAAACTTTTATTCCAGAAACACTGATAGGACTTTTGACAAAGGGACAAAATGTAAATGTGGAGATAACTGCCTTGCCTGGAAAAACTTATAGGGGCGAGGTAATAGAGATAGGAACATCATCAAATGGTTACGGAAATACATTTCCTGTAAAAATAGAAATACTGGAAAAAGATAATCTCATAAAACCCGGGATGTCTTCGAAAATAAGTTTTGAATTGAATCAGAATAATGTGAACAGGATGGTAATTCCTATAAGTGCTTTGGATCAGAATCCTGACGGAGAAAAGTACGTCTATACAATAGAGAAAATAAATAATGGACTTGGAAATGCAGTGAAGTCTGTGGTAACTATAGGGGAAATAAATTCAGATGGAGTGGAGATATTGAGCGGAATAAAATCAGGAGATTATGTCATAACTTCTGGAGTGACTCAGATAAAAGAAGGACAAGAGGTCTCTGTATCTTTAAAGGAGGAAAATTAGATGGATATTACTAATTTTTCCATAAAAAATAGAGTCACTATAATAATGCTGTATATCCTCATTATTTTTATGGGAATAAACACATTCAAGGGTATGCAAAAGGGAGAAGACCCTCCGTTTACGATAAAAACAGCAACGATAACAACCAGATGGCCAGGAGCTACAGCTGAACAGATGGCTGAATTAGTAGGAGATAAAATAGAAGAGGTAGTCCAGGATATTGAAGAGCTGGACTTTGTAGAGACTAAAAATTCTCCTGGACTTTCCACTACTTATGTAAATATAAGACCGGAATATAGGACTCTCCAACCCATATGGGACAATCTCAGAAAAAAGATTAAATATAGTGTAGAGCCTTATCTTCCAGAGGGAACAAGTGTGCCAAATGTAAATGATGAATTTGGAGACGTGTATGGTTCGGTTATCATGGTCACTGGAGACGGCTATAGTTATCATGAGCTGGCTGTAATATCTGAAGATTTGAGAAGGCAGATTTTGAAAAAAGTGCCGGAAGCTGGTAAAGTTAATATTTACGGAGACCAGCAGGAAAAAGTTTATCTGAATTTTGATCCCTCAAAATTGGCACAACTTGGTATAACTACTTCAGATATAAAAAGTGCACTCGGAGGCAGAAATCAAGTCGCTTCCTCTGGAAATATTGTTATTGGGAATGACAAGGTGACCCTCAATACCAGCGGAGATTTCGAGAATATAGAGGAAATAGGGAATACGGTAATAAATGCACCTGGAAGTACTGGAATTGTCTATCTTAGAGATATAGCAGAGATAAAAAGGGGTTATGTGAATCCTGCCACTTATCTTACAAGATTCAATGGTAAAGAGGCTATAGGGGTAGCGGTGTCCTTGAAAGACGGCATGGATGATACAAAATTAGGAGAACATCTGAAAGAATACGTAAGCAGTCTGGAAAATAAGTATCCTATAGGTGTAAACTTTGACTTTGTGGCCTACTCTCCCCAGAGAGTTGAGGACAAGATAAACTCTTTTGTGAGTAACCTGACACAGGCAGTAGTTACGGTACTTGTTGTTATGCTGATTTCTTTAGGGTTCAGAACAGGGCTAATAGTTGCTTCGCTTATACCCACCTCTATAGCCATGGCTTTTCTGATTATGCCTCATTACGGGGTAAACCTGGATCAGATGTCTCTTGCAGGATTAATAATAGCTCTGGGAATGCTTGTCGATAATGCCATCGTAATGAGTGAGAGTATAATGGTGGCAATGGAAAAGGGTAAATCAAAACTAGAGGCATGTCTAAGCTCGGCTCAACAGCTTAAAATACCTCTGCTCATGTCCTCGCTGACGACAGTTGCAGCATTCACACCGATCTTCCTTATAGAGGAGTCTATGGGGGAGTATGTAGGTCCTATGGCCAAGGTAGTTGTTTTTACACTACTATCGTCTTGGATTGTTGCCATGACACTTGTTCCGCTTCTTTGTTTTATTTTCTTAAAAGTGGATCATAAGGAACATGAATACAAAAGTCTTACCTATACCACCTATAGAAAAATATTGCTTTTTGCTCTTAAACATAAAACAATAACTGTAATTTTTGCTTTTGGAATGTTTTGCACAGGAATATTCTTGTTTAGATTTACAGGAAATGAATTTATGCCGGAATCTGACCAAAAGATAATGCTTACAACTATGAGACTTCCAAAGGGTTCTTCCGTTGAGGCAACAGAAAGAGCGGCAAAGGACCTGGATAAATATATCGGTGAAAATCTGCAAGTCCCAGATAAAGAACTCAAAGCAGGATTTTTTAAAGATATTATAAGTGGATTTACAATAAGAGAATACGAAAAGGATGGTGTGCTGAGCTGGGGGACATTCATAGGAGGAGGAGCTCCAAGATTTGTACTGGCATACTCTCCAGAAGCTTCTTCATCTGAATATGCATATGTAATATATAACAGTACCGACCATAGCATTATTCCTCAAATGTCGGAGAAAATAGATAACTATATGAAAGAACTTTATCCGGATATAGATATTTCAACCAAGAAAATGAAAACCGGGCCTTCGGCAGACAGAGATGTGGAGTACAGAATATCAGGGGATAACTTAGAAGATATTTTTGGAAAGGTAGATATAGTCCAGTCTAAACTGAGCTCAATACCTATAGCAAAGAATGTAACCAATAGCTGGAAAAATCAGGTTAAGAAATTAACTCTGAATATAGACCAGGAAAGAGTAAGGAAAGCAGGGCTTACAACAGAAGATGTTTCTAACTCCATGGCCCTGAATTTAGAAGGATTGGTTATTGGAACTTACAGAGAACTGGACTCTGAGATTACCGAGAAATCTATTCCTATTGTATTGAGGACAAATGAAGCACACAACACAGTGTTTTCAAAACTAGATACAATGAAAATATACTCATCCTCCACTGGAAATTTTGTTCCTCTCAGTCAGGTAGCTGATATAAAAATGGACTTTGAACGTGGATATATTCATAAAAGGGACAGAACCTACACTATAGCAGTGCAGGCAGATGTTATAGGGGGCCACACATCAAATGAAATAGACAGAATAATGTCTCCTTGGATAGCTGAAAAAGTAAAAGAATGGGAGGCTGAAAAAGGTGAAGAGGTTAAAATCAAAAGAATAGCAGGACTCGCTGCCAGAGCAGAAGGAGCCAACTATAAATATGAAATAGGCGGGTCATCAGAAATGTCCAATAAGCAGAGTGACGCTCTGGGAACTAAAATCCCTTATGCAGGTTTATTTATACTACTGCTCCTTGTGGCTCAGTTTAACTCCATCAGAAAGCCTATTATTATTCTACTGACTATTCCATTGGGAATTTTAGGAGTAGCCGTAGGCCTTATAGTGGGTAATCAAAATTTTGGATTCTTTGCAATAATAGGATTGGTTTCTCTGTCTGGAGTTGTTGTAAATAATGCCATTGTACTGCTAGACCAGATAGATATAGAGATAAGTGAAAACTGTCTAGAACCTGCTCATGCTGTGGTTATGTCGGCTCAGAGTAGATTCAGGCCGATAATACTGACAACTCTGACAACTTTATGCGGACTAATTCCTCTATGGCTTTTCGGAGGAAATATGTGGAAACCTATGGCAGTATCTTTGATCTTCGGTCTGATTTTTGCCACGATACTTACTTTAGGAGTAATTCCGGTTCTGTATACTGTTTTCTTTAAAGTGAGCTATAAAGAATACGAGTATGATGAAGTAACTTCTGAGCTCAAAAATGGGTCACTGAATATAACCCAGTAAAATTTAAAAATTATTAAAATCTAAAAAAAATCAAAGAAAAAACCGGCTTGATTTGAGGCCGGTTTTTTCTTTATTTTATTTGAGTATTTCTATGAAATTTTGTGTGAGTGATTTCTTAAGCTTGAATCCTTGGGAGGCAAGTTCTTTTTCAAGGGCTTTTAGTACACAAAACCCCCTATACTCTCTCGCCCCTTCTCCCATATGCCCCACTCTGATTACCTTCCCCTGGAGATATCCAAAGGCTCCTGAGATCATGAGGTTATGCTTTTCCAACAAGTCTTTTCTCAGTTTTACTTCGTCGATTCCTTCAGGTACTTTTATCACACTGACGGTATTAGAATACGAGTCCTTTGTATACAACTCTAGTCCCCCCTCGATCAGAGTTTTTCTGAAGGCCAGGGCTATTCTTTCGTGTCTTTCTATGGTGTTTTCCGAAAAATAGTTATCAACGGCGGCATTTAGCCCCTCTATATCGCTTATAGGCATAGTATAGGGGAACCACTTTTTTTCATAATAGTCCTTCCAGATCAAAAGATTGCAGTAGAATCCAGCAACTGGATTCTTTCTATCTTCCATGATCTTCCATGCTGTATCGCTGATACTCAGGAAAGTAAGTCCTGGAGGTGCAGAGAGAACTTTCTGACTGGCCCCCAGGCAGATATCAATCTCCCACTCATCTACTTTTACTGTTTCCCCTCCTATAGAGGACACAGCATCGACTACAGTAGCAATGCCGTATTGTTTAAGGGACTTACAGATATCTTTTAACGGGTTCAGAACTCCTGAAGGTGTATCACAGTGAACGATGGTTGCGTATTTAAACTCATTATCCTTATCCAGAAACTTTTTTAGGTCTGACACGTTTATACCGTGCTCTCTGTCTCCTTTAAAATATACAGCTTCCCCTCCGTACATTTTTACAAAATCTCCGAAACCCTCTCCGAAGATTCCGTTGTCTATTACAAGGACTCTGTCCCCGTGTTCGGTAAAAGATGCACAGGCGGCCTCGAGGCCCAAAATACCTTCCCCCGAAAGTATTCTGATATCCTGTTCAGTTTCGATGATTTTACCCAGTTTTTCACATAAATTTTTATAAAAATCATAAAAATTCAGATCTAAATCTGGGTTGGTACACTCCTTTGCTCTTGCCAGCCTTACGTTTTCCCTCACTGCTGTAGGTCCAGGTGTCATTAAAAATGGTATTTTCATAGTATTTACCCCCCTTGGTTTTTATACTACCTTATATAATTCGTCGCTTTCAGG
>NZ_JBFHGC010000046.1:0-8888 GCF_041583315.1 Ilyobacter sp.
CGATTTTGACTTCCTTCTCTATTTAATTGCTAATGTCCTTTTGTTTTTGCCACTTTGAGAAAGTTGCTTTTCTCTCGCGGACAAGAAATATAATAACATATCTGCAAACTTGCGTCAACACTTTTTTATTTTTTTTATGATTAATTTAAATAACTTCTATATAAACAATAATCTCACACAAAATTCTTAGAAAGGTTTCCAACTTTCTATATTGAATATAAATAATAAAAATCAGATAATTGGAGGTGTATACTATGAATTATCTCAAAGATATCAATGGCAGTGTAAATTTGTCACCCTTAGATGCTGAAAGAATTCTAAAAATATTCTTTTTAAATACAAATGTAGAACTTACATTTATATCGAAAGATATAAACATAAAGCAGACAGTTAATTTTTCTGAAATTATAAATAAAGGTAATTTTATTTATATGTTTTCTTTAGAACTTTCAGAATTTCATATAAACACACTAGAGTTTGATTCTGTATATTATTATTCACTCGGTTCCATTGTATTTATATTTAAAAACGGTTCTACTCTTACAATAAGATCCTTAAAAAATTTAAGTAAACTGAAAAATATACTAGTTAAAAAATAAAAAAAACCTGTATATATACAGATTTGATCTCTTTAAAATGGCTGGGCTGGCTGGATTCGAACCAGCGCATGACGGAGTCAAAGTCCGTTGCCTTACCGCTTGGCGACAGCCCAACAATTATAAAATTAAATGGTGCGTCACACAGGGGTTGAACCTGTGACAACACGATTAAAAGTCGTGTGCTCTACCAACTGAGCTAGTGACGCAAATGGTCGGAACAGCAAGATTTGAACTTGCGACCCCCTGCTCCCAAGGCAGGTGCGCTACCGGGCTGCGCTATGCTCCGTTTTTTTTTACGAACAGGATAAATAATATCACAGATTAATATTCATGTCAATATTTTTTATAGGATATAAGGCCTTTTTATTTATTATGGATACAAAAACAAAAAAATATAATTTTATATCCTCAATATCTGATATAATTATTTAATTAGTATAGTAATTTCTTTCAACTTGGAATTTAGACCTAAAAAATAAAAAGAATTTAATTTTGGAGTGATATTTATGAATAAGTATAAGGCTGTTATATGTGATCTTGATGGAACTCTTCTGAATTCAGACCATACAGTTTCAAGCTACACCAAAAAAGTGATAGAGAAAATTAAGAATCTAGGTGTTAAATTTTTTATTGCTACTGGACGGCATCATAAAGATGCGTTGGCTTTTAAAAATATTTTAGGCTTAAATTCTTTTCTGATCACTTCAAATGGAGCAAAAATACATGATGAAAATGATAAGGAAATTTTTTCCACTAACATACCTAAAGAATTAGCTAAAAAAATTATTGAGCTTTCCGTTGATAGCGAAATATATAGGGGGATTTATAAAGATGACTTTTGGTTTATTGAAAAGAACATCAAAGGACTCGATGTTTTTCATAAAGAATCTGGATTTTCTTCAATTATAAAACCCTTTGAAGAACTAAAAAATGAGGATGTTACTAAGTTCTTTTTCATAAGTGAAGATTGTAATAAAATAAATGAGTTGGAAAAAACCCTTCAATCAACATTTAAAGACTCTCTTAATATAACCCTCTCTTTTGAAAATTGCCTTGAAATAGTTCAGAAGGGTGTTTCTAAAGGTTGTGCTATAGAAAAAATACTAAAAGAGGAAAATATATCCACTGAAGAGGCTTTAGCTTTTGGTGACGGATTAAACGATCTTGATATGCTAAAAACAGTCGGCAAAGGATTTTTGATGGGGAATTCACATAAGGAACTAATAAAAAGGCTTCCTGAACATGAAGTTATAGACACAAATAACAACGATGGTGTCGCTAAGCATTTAGAAAAAATATTTTTATGATTTAGTAAAAAAATAAGCGGCTTATAAGCCGCTTATTTTATAAATGCACTTGCTATAACCTTCCCGTCAAAATCATATAGAACAAGACCCTGACCCGGCGTAACTGCTCTTACTTTATCATTTAAAAATTTAACTTTGATTAAATTCTTTTTTATAACCTCTATCTTGCAAAGGTGCAGTATATCTCTAGACCTTGTTTTTGCATGGCATTCAAGTCCGTCTATATCATCTATTTTATCAAAAGATAATACATTTACATCTTCGGCAAAGAGTTCCGTTTTAAAAAGATCTTCATTATCGCCTACTATAACTCTATTTTTTTTAGAATCCAACTTCAAAACATATAAAGGAGTCTCGTGCTGTACTCCAAGACCTTTTCTTTGACCTATTGTATAAAATGCAAAGCCTTTATGCTTTCCAAGAACTGTTCCATCTTTGTTTACAATATCTCCCTCTTTTTCAACTCTTCCGTCTGTCATCTCTATTAAAAATTCTTGTAGTTTACCATCCTCTATAAAGCATATTTCCTGAGAATCTCTTTTAGCATAGACTCTAACTCCTAGATTTTCAGCTATTTTCCTTACCTGAGTTTTTTCTAAATCACCTATGGGAAACATCAAGTATTTTAAATTTTCTCTCTTTACTTGGGAAAGAAAATAAACCTGATCCTTCTTAGGATCATCTCCCATGTAAAGATTACCATTTTTTATTTTGGCATAATGTCCTGTTGCTATAAAGTCTGCTCCCATTTTTCTTCCGTATTCTAGAAGTTTACCTAATTTTATATACCTGTTGCAGACCATGCAAGGATTTGGAGTTCTCCCCTTCTCGTACTCATCTATGAAATAATCTACAACCTTTTCTTTAAAAGGTTCCTTTAAATTTATAACATAATGAGGTATATTGATATCATCACACACTCTCTTGGCATCATATATATCATCAAGACTGCAGCATGTTTTAGAATTGGAATCCTCACTCAACTCATCCATCCCGCTCCAGTGCTTCATTGTAATCCCTATTACATTATAACCTTGTTTTTTCAACATATATGCAACTGTAGAGCTGTCTACCCCTCCACTCATCCCCACTGCTACCGTATACTTGGTGTTTTCAGGATTATATTCAAGATACTTATTAAAACTGTTCAAATCTAAAACCATTCCTCTACCTCTTTTCTTAAAATATAAATTCATAAATTTTTGAAAAAAATAGGAAAAAGCTATTCCTTCATTAATTTTATGATAAATTATTGATAACAAATAGTCAACAAGGTCAAAACTCCAAAAGAAAGCAGTACTAATCCGCAACTCTTTGTGATTTTTTCCAATGTAGACAATTCTACTTTTTTTCTCCAATGGTATAATACATAAGTGATGATAAACCACATAGAGGCTCCGCCTATAAATATTCCTCCTCCTAGTTTCAAAGGAAGAAATCTTGCATTATCTTCTACTATTCCTAAAGTTGTAAAAATAGCTACAAATATAAATACGGTTGATGGATTTGCCAAGGTTACCAAAAAACATGTGAAAAAATTTCTAATTATTCCTTCTCCTTCATTTTCAAGTTGTTTCACTTCAAAATGAGCTCTGAATTTTTTATATCCCATCATTATAAGGCATATTCCTAATATAAACTTCAAATAGGGTTCGTATCTTAGTATCAGCACTTCTATCTGATTCAAAAAAAAATAGGCTATCAGACCGTATATTACATCTACGGAAACCATTCCCAAAGCAGAAAAATATCCTTCTTTCTCACCTTCTACAAGGGTTTTTTCCATACAGTATATTCCTATGGGGCCAAGAGGAAGTGAAAGGACAAATCCAGTTAACATCCCTTTTAATAAAACTATCTCCAAATTCCTCACCTATTTTCTCTAGATTATATTTAGATTCCTCTCATTCCCTACTGCCATTTCCAATATTTCTACAAAATAATCGATCTCTTCTTTTTGTGTAAACCTTCCTAGGCTTATCCTAAGTGTACTCTTGGCCTTACTGATGCTAAAACCTATCGCCTCTAAAACATGTGATGGGCTTAATGTACTTGAGGCACAAGCTGATCCTGCACTTACGGCTATCCCCTTCATATCTAGAGCAAATAATAATGATTCTGCTTCGACTTTTTCGAAACTAATGCTTGATGTATTGGAAAGTCTGTTACTCAGATCTCCGTTTATAGTCACTTTACCTATATTCTCCAGTATTTTTTTCTCCATGTAATCACGTAGTTTTTTTTCTTTTTCCATTTCCACATATAAGTTTTCAAGGGTTATTTCCAAGGCTTTTGCCATGCCACATACTCCAGGCACATTTTCTGTTCCTGCACGTCTATTTCTCTCCTGATGTCCACCTGTTATTAGTTTTTCTATTTTTACACCACTCTTCACATATAGTGCCCCTATACCTTTCGGGCCATAGAACTTATGAGCTGCAAAGGAAAAGAGATCAATATTTTCAAAATCAATCTTAATCTTTCCCACACTCTGAACTCCATCTACATGGAATATAATGTTTTTCTCTTTGGCTATCTTTCCGATCTCTGTAATAGGCTGAAAAGTCCCTATTTCATTGTTAGAGTGCATAATGGATATCAATACCGTCTCATCTTTTATACTTCTTCTGAGCTCCTCTGTATTCACTTTACCCTTTTCATCCACTCCAAGATAAGTAACTTCCCATCCTAGGCTTTCCATATCTTTAAAGGTGTTTAGTACCGAAGAGTGTTCTATCGCTGAGGTTATTAAGTGCATTCCCTTTTTTTTAAGACACCTGGCCACTCCTCTTATAGCCATATTGTTTGACTCAGTCCCTCCAGAAGTGAAAACAATCTCCCTGGATTTTAATCCTAAGAGGCCACTTATCATCTCTCTTGACTCTTCTATAATTTTTTTTCCTTTTTGTCCTACCTGATATACACTCGATGGATTTCCATAGCTCTCTCTCATGACTTTCGTCATGACTTCTATTACTCTATCATCCATAGGAGTTGTAGCATTATTATCTAAATAAACATTCTTCTTATCCATTCATTACCGCCATATCTTATTTATACTGAGACTAAACTTTATTGTATCACACCATTTTTATTTTATCAATTGACCCAATAATTTCAGAGTTTTCTTCCACATTTTGGACAATATTCATACCCGTCTATTATTTTTTCTCCGCATTCACACACACGATTCTCATAGATAACCTCTTCCATATCCTCATATGTTACTTTTTCAGTTTCTATTATTTTACCAATGGATTCTTTGTTTAGTTTGTACATGCTGCCACAAGTTGTGCACTTTAAAATATATTTTTTATTAAATTTAAATACGGGGATAAAGAAAATTTCAAATACATTTGAAATTTCTATTAATTCACCCTTATTATTTAAGCATCCTGTACATTTAAATAAGACTTCCTTGATTTTTTTACTTCGGTTATTTATACCAAAAACTCCTATAAAAAACACTTTTTATCCTTTCAATTGCTTTATTTGATTTTATCATACTTCTATAATAATTAAAAAGATTTTAAAATTTTGAAACTTTTATATTTTATCATCACTGTATTATAATACTTTTTATATGAAAAACTTCATAATAATTCAAATTATAATTTGAAAAGGATGATAACTTTAACTTTTATTCTTTTTTACCACAATACAGGCAATTCCCAAAAGATTCACATCTTGTTCATTTATGTATATCTCTTCATAATCTGGGTTTTCAGGAAGAAGAATTATGGAATTTCTCATTTTCATAAGACGCTTTAAGGTAGCTTCGCCGTCTATTGCTACTGCTATTATATCTCCGCTTTTTGGATCTAAATCTTGACGGAGAAGTACAAGATCCCCGTCATCTATATCTGCATTCTTCATGCTGTCCCCTCTTACCCTCAAGAAGAACCCGCTTTCATCCTTCACAAGCTCCTTCGGAAGATAAAAACTTTCATTTTCTTCCGAATTCATGAAAATAGGAACACCCCCTGATATTTTACAGTATACAGGAAGAGATAAGACATCTTCTGCACTGTACCTTTCACTTAGTCCTCCAAAGTCAACTTCCATGCTTCCGTCTTCATCCCTAAAAAGAATAAGTTCCCTGTCTTTTTCTATATCCAGTGCCACATTCATATCTGCATCAGAAGGCATCATCTCAATATTAAAAATCGGAATATCCCCTATTTTGCCTCCTGACTCGTCAAATATTTCAAGAGAAGTTCCGTCAGTGACCATGCAGTATTCAACGTCCTTGGATACAGATGCATAACTCAGTATCTGACTTTTTGCCTCTTTTATCCCGTTATGCATGGATTTCACCTCTATATAGATAAAAGTTTTCTTTTCCCCCTTTTCATATCTGCTCACGGCTATATCTACAAAGCCCTTTTTAGAACCCATAATTACAGGATGCTCTATCTCTATGAGCTCTTGAGGGTATTTATAATTATTTATAAGCTCATTTATAACCCACTGCCTGATTTTTTCTTCCGGTGAATATAAATTAATCAAGTTTTCTTTAAATCTGTATTCCTCCAATGAAAGATTATACATCCCTCTGATACGGCTCTCTTTGTCAAACCTCAAATACTTTGGCTTTATCTCTTTTATAAATTTTGAGGGTTTTACACTGGAAGTAATATATAGTATTTCCGTCGCTCTGGTCATTCCCACATAAAAAAGCTTTTTTTCTGTAACTTCCTCAAACTCTCTTATTCTATCATCCTTTGAGGAATAAAATGGCACTACCCCTTCATTGGAATTTATCAGTATAACGACTTTACTCTCTATTCCCTTTATTGAATGCATGGTCATGAGTCTTACAGCATTTTTCTCAAAATCACTGTTATCTCTGTCTAGTATCTCACACGGGATATCGCTGATTTTCATTGTCTGACGGGCATTCTCTAACTGCACTCTCGACCTGCCTACAACCACAATCTCGTTCAAATTATAATCTGAAAGCTCATTTTTTATAAGTTTTACCAGATAGACCATCTCTTCAGCCTCTGATGGGAAGTGCCTGTAAACTGGGTAATCTCCCTGCCTGTCTATTAAATAAGGTTTAACATAATTTTCATCGTCTAATATATCATGAGACTTTTCCAAAAGGCTGTAAGCCGCCTGAGATATCTGAGTAGTTGTCCTGAAATTTTTACTCAGTGTTTTGCTTCTCCCTGCCATATTAAAACCTATTGTGGTAAAATTCCTTCCATTCCCAAGCCATGACTGAGAATATATACTCTGTGCACAGTCAAATAAAAAAGTTATACTGGAATATTCTTTTTCATTATATACTTTTTTCAATAATTCTAATTGAAGTTTAGACAAGTCCTGGCTTTCGTCTATTATTATGTGGGTAAATTTATTTATGGCACACTCTTCCATAGTTTCTAGAGCTATTCTTCTCACGTCGTTAAAATCCACATAGTTTCTGTTCAACAGTTCCTTAGAATACAACTCCATCAAATTATAGATTGCTTTCCTTATCTTTGAGTTTTTTGGAAGTCTGTGGCTATGTTCATCATATTTAGTTGCCCCCAATCTATCTGCATTCTGATATTCATCTTCAAGATAATTGCAGGATTTTATCCAGTCTATTTCATCGTAAAGAAATTTAAGGTTATTTTGATTGAATAAACCTATATCGCTGTATTCTTTTGATAATTTTTCTAAATACTCCCCCAAAATCGAAAATTTTTCGCTGTTGCCTATATCAGTGGTGTATTTTTTGTTATTTTTTTTACAGTGTTTTAGGTAATAAGGATAGATCAATCCATCTATTGTTGCTATTTTAACTCTATCTCTCGGTAGTTCAAATAATGTCGGGTAGTTTTTTTTATATTCTTGCTCTATTTTTCCATAAAGATATTCCATGTAATTAATTAATGTTTTGTTATAAGTCATCAGAAGAATAGAATCATTCGGCTCAAAACAATAGTTGTTGAGCAAAAACGGAATCCTGTAAACTCCTACAGTTGTTTTCCCGCTTCCTGCTATACCCTTTACAAGCATATGCCCTGAAGGTTTTGTATAGGATATTTTTTCCTGCTCTTTATTAAGATGCATCTTCTTCCTCCAGTATTTTATCTAAAAGTGAAACTCTCCGGTCTTTTGTAATTACATACTTATTGATATGCTTTGATCTTTAAACGCCCTTAAATTATATCTTTAGTTGAAAATAAACACAACTTTTTTAGTGAAAATATAGAATTCTATAGTAAAAAATAAAAAGTGCATCCATTTTTACAGATGCACTTTTTATTTTTTTATAACTTTCATCTTATTACAAAATCTACATCATCTTCCTGTTGCTCATTTTTATTTTCTCCTACAATTTTTACTATAGCTCTGTCTGGAATTCCTATGAGGGTATCCCCGGGCCCCTTTGCCCACCCCTGCTTCACAATTAATTTTAACGGTGAATTTGAAGTTGTAACCCTTACCATTTTATTCTTAAACTGCACATTTATGCCACCTAAATTTGTGTCTACAAATACATTCCTTTCATCTTCCTGTAGTTTATAGATATATTTTAGGTTTCCGTCGACGTAGATCTCAGCCTTTGAAGCTTTTTGAGTCTTCATCCCTTTTATATTGACCAATAAAAAAGCAAACAATGAAAAAATAAAAGCATAAATTAAAATATCACCTTTTTTGAAATAACTTTTTTTTCTTTTCATCTTCACTTCCTCTAATTTGTTTTCTTTTAGATTTTTAAAAATACAAATAAAATCAGTACTCAAAATTAAAAATCTCTAGTCTTTTATTTTACAGCTTTAATTTCTAGAAACTCCAATTTTTTCTCCCATGTATATTGAGGTTTCCAGGCCTTTCAAAGTATTTTCAACTATGTCTTCATCTATTTTTATTTTACCCTTTTCAAAAATCATAATGCAAGTTGAGCCTCCAAAATAAAAATATCCCTTTTCATCGCCTTTCTTTACAACGGTTTTTGGAATATATGTCTGTTTTATTCCCCCTA
>NZ_JBFHGC010000047.1:0-8887 GCF_041583315.1 Ilyobacter sp.
ATTTCATTCACTGCATATATACATAAATTTAAAAAATTGAAAACATTAAAAAAAATTTATTTTTTTGTAAAAAGAGTACGTTGAATATAATACACAAAATTTGGAATTATTACAAGTTAAAAAAATCTTTTTTTTATATTGCTAAAAAATGTTTGAAAGAAGTGTAGATTTATACTTTTTTTTAAATACTGCTTTACATACTGAATAAATTCAGTAAAAAATAGAATTTATAATTTTTTTAAAAAACCTTAATATTGAATCAGCAGTTGTGTGATAAGGATAAACAAAAATTAAGTATAAATGAAACTTTTCTTTAATAAACAATTAGCTTTAAAAGGTAAAAAAAACATATCTTAAAAAGATATGTTTTTACTCTATTTATCAGAACTTTTTTCAAAGAGAAACTGATTTTTTTAAAATATAAAATTTTTTATTTTAAAAGGTACGGAGTTTCCTGGTAGACACAGTAATTCAGCCAGTTGGAAAAAAGTAAATGAGCATGTGCTCTCCAGGTTACTACAGGGTTATTTTCAGGATTATCATCTTTAAAATAATTTTTTGGAACATCAATTGGAAGACCCTTATTCAGGTCTCTGAAATACTCATCTTTTAAAGTATTTTTTTCATACTCAAGATGGCCGCTTATGAAAATATGCTTTCTGTCTCTCGTGGCTACAAGACATATACCCGCTTCTTCTGACTCAGCTAAAATTTCAAGTTCCGGAACCTTTTCAATGTCATTTCTCATGACGGTGGTGTGCCTTGAATGAGGTACAAGAAACTCATCGTCAAATCCTCTTGTAAGTTTTGTTTTCAGATTCAAGATTTGATGTTTAAAAATTCCAAATATTTTTTTATCTGTGGGAAATTTTGGGATACCGTAATGGTGGTAAAGTCCAGCCTGAGATCCCCAGCAGATATGCATAGTTGATGTGACGTTGGTTTTTGAAAACTCCATGATATCCTGAAGCTCTTTCCAGTAGTCCACATCTTCAAATTTAAGATTTTCAACAGGAGCTCCGGTGATTATCAGACCGTCAAAAGTGTGATTTTTTATATCTTCAAAAGTCTGGTAAAAACTAGTGAGGTGATCCTGGCTAGTATTTTTAGAAGCATAAGTCCCTGTCTTGAGAAGAGTAATCTCTATCTGCAGAGGGGTATTCCCTAAAAGCCGAAGGAGCTGTGTTTCTGTAACTATTTTATTAGGCATAAGATTGAGAATTACTATTTTCAGAGGTCTTATGTCTTGACGAAAAGCCCTCGATTTATTCATTACAAATATATTTTCATCCTTAAGAGTTTCATAGGCAGGCAGTTTTTTAGGAATTACTATAGGCATTTTATCCCCCTTTAAAATAGTAGAATAATTATGAGAATTTATATTAGGGGGATTATATCACGAAAGCTCTTTAAAATCAATCGGCCTAGTCCTCTAAAGTTCTTTTACCTGCAAAATGAATGGCTGATTTTGCCAGGATTTTTGTAGGGTCTATGCATCCCTTTGCGATACCTAAGATATTAAAGGCAACGGGAAGCTCTGTGCACCCTAAAATTATGCTTTCACCTTCTATGGAATTCAAGTATGAAGTCAAAAGATTTTTATCTATATTTTTGAGAGCTGTATCCCCTTTTTTTATGCTGTATATAATATCTGTGATAACATCCTCTACAGCTTTTCCCGGTCTTGATATTTCAATGTCATAATTTTTAAATATATTATCATATATTTTGGTCTTGTATGTTCCCTGTGTGGAGAGAAGCCAGACTTTTTTTGATTCCGGATTTACCTTTTTTATCTCCTTTGCAGTTTCTTCGATCATGTTTATAAAAGGGATTGTGAGATACTCCGTGATTTCGTCATAAAAATAATGAGCGGTATTGCAGGGCATAATAACTACATTAGCCCCCATCACTTCAAGCTTTAAAGCAGCTTCAATCATATATTTTATTGGGTTTTCACCATCTCCTAAAATATATTTTGTTCTGTCTGGGATAATGGGGTAGTTATTTAAAATTATATGGATATGGTCGTTGTCATTTTTTGCATCAGTAAGTGTGACAATTTTATTGAAGAGATCTGAAGTTGCAAGTGGACCCATTCCCCCTAAAATACCAACTGTTTTCATTTTAATCAGCTCCTTTGAATAATTTCTAATATGAATTAAGTTTAAATTTGGATTTTCAGTATGTATAAAGATTTAGAAAGAAAACTAAAACTATAAAAAATACTTATCAAAACTGTTTAATATTGCTATATTATACCTAAAAAAGATTGATATGAAAAATATTTAAAAAGTATGTGATTGAGACTTTTAAAGTATTAATTTTGGATTCAGGAGGAAGATATGGATATAAGACAGCTGAAATATTTTATGGCCATAGTGGAAGAGGGGAACATAACAAAGGCGGCAGAAAAATTACACATGGCCCAGCCCCCGTTGAGCTATCAGTTGAAACTCATGGAGGAAGAGCTAGGAGTGAAGCTCCTTGAGAGGAGCACGAGAAAAATAGAGATAACAGAGGCCGGTGAGATGCTAAAGACCCGGGCAGAGCAGATAATAGAGCTTTTTGACAAAACGGTTAAAGATATAAAAAATTTCAACGAAGGGTTTACAGGAACTCTTTCTATGGGTGTAGTGGCATCCTCTATGGGAGTTATATATCCAAAATTTATTCAGGAATATCATGCAGAGTATCCGGATATAAGTTTTGACATAAGAGAGGGAAATACAAACAGGATATTAGAATTTCTGAAAAACGGTATTATAGAGCTAGGTATAGTGAGGACACCATTTAATTCTGAGAATTTTGAATCGGTAAGTCTTCCCAATGAACCTATGATTGCAGTGACAAAACCTCAAAGTGATTTTGGATGGGATAAAAAGAATCTCAACATGGATGATCTCAAGGATATTCCGCTTATACTGGACAGAAGATTTGAAAAGATGATAATAAAAGCCTGTCAGCAGTGGGGATACAGACCAAAAATACTGTGTGAAAGTGAAGATACAAGGACTATACTTTCCTGGGTAGATGTTGGTATGGGTATAGGTGTGGTCCCAAAATCTTCTAAAGAGTTTGTAAATCTGATGAACCTGGAATATAAAGAGATCGAGGAGTTTTCTCTGGAAACAGGCACGTGCATAGTCTGGGTAAGAGACCGTCGTCTGTCTGAAGCTGCATCCAATTTTTTGGAAATATTCAAAAAAATTATGCATTAAAAAAACAAGAGGTTTCCTTTGTGTTTATTCCTTGAAAAACAGAGTTTAAAAGGGATAATATAAAAATATTATATACACATTTTATACAAAATATATATTTTATACAGAAAATATTGTTGACATAATGTACTAGTTAGTATTACTATTTGTATAAAGATATTATACTAGGTAGTATTATATTATAAAAAATTTTTAGGAGGAATCGAGTGAAAATCTCTTTTATAGGGGCTGGAAAAATAGGAGTATCCCTGGGAAGGTATTTTAAAAGCAGGGGTCTGAAAGTGGCTGGTTATTTTGACAGCATAAAATCTTTTGGAGAAAAGGCAGCCGCTGCCACTGGAAGTATCAACTTTGAAAATTATAGAGAAGTCATTGATGAGAGTGATATCATATTTGTTACTGTGCCTGACGGCTTAATAAAATCTGTCTGGGAGTGCCTTCTGAATGAAGGAGTATCAGATAAAATGATGGTTCATACAAGCGGGGCTCTTTCAAGCCAGGTTTTCTACGGTGCCAATGATAGAAACTGCAAAGTTATGTCGATCCATCCTATGATGACTTTTGCAGGCGGGGATACAGAGATAGACAGAATGGAGGTTATGCCCTTGACTATAGAGGGTGACCTAGAAGAGTTTGAATCTTTTCTGAATATATTGCCTAACAACAAGTTTACGATTTCTCCGGATAAAAAGGTGAACTATCATTTAGCAGGAGTTTTTGCTTCTAATCTTTTGATCTCTGTTGTTCACAGAGCCCTTAAAAATATAGAAAAAGCAGGTCTTGAAATGGGAGATGAGATAATATTTCCCATAATTCAAAAGACTATTGAAAATATAAAAGAGAAAGGTACCTCTGGGTCTGTAACAGGACCACTTGAGAGGGGAGACATTGATACTATTTTGAAGCACCTTGAAGTGCAGCATGGAGCTGAGAAAAACCTCTATGTGGAAGCATCCTTGGAGCTTATAGAGATAATGAAAGACAGAGACAGAGATTACAATGAAATAAAAAAACTCTTAGAGGGGGAATGATGAAAAACACGGTAGTAAGTTTTAGAAACGCAAAAGAGACAGGGAAAAAGCTGTCAATGGTCACAGGATACGACTATACCACAGCCAAAATCATAGATGAGACTGGAGTAGAGGCAATTCTTGTGGGAGATTCCCTGGGAATGGTATGCTTAGGTTATGATTCTACCCTTTCAGTCACCCTTGAAGATATAATTCACCATGGAAAAGCTGTGATGAGAGGTGTAAAAGAGACCCTTGTTATTCTGGATATGCCTTTTATGTCATATCATAATACCATTCCAGAAGCCGTAACCAATGCTGGAAGGCTTATAAAAGAAACAGGGGCCCACGCAGTAAAGCTAGAGGGCGGAGCAGATATGGTGGATAAGGTAAAGGCCATTGTTAAGGCACAGATACCTGTCATGGGACACTTAGGACTCACTCCTCAGTCTGTAAATGTATTCGGAGGATTTAAAGTTCAGGGAAAAAGTGAAAATGAAGCTAAACAGATGATAAAAGATGCAAAAGCACTTGAAGAAGCAGGTGTGTTTGCAATAGTTCTAGAGTGTGTACCAGAAAAACTGGCAAAGATAGTAAGTGAAAGCGTGTCTGTACCGACTATAGGTATAGGTTCTGGAAATGTATGTGACGGTCAGGTGCTTGTGATTCAGGATATGCTCAACATGTACGGTGATTTCAAACCGAAATTTGTAAAGACTTTCGCAGATGTAGGGAAAGTGATGAGAGAAGGGCTAGAAGCTTATGTAAAAGAAGTAAGGGAAGGAACTTTTCCTGCAAAAGAGCATACTTTCGGAATAAAAGATGAAGTTCTTGAAAAACTTTATTAGGGGGATAAAATGGACGTTCTAAGAAGTGTCGATGAGATCAGAAAAAAAGTGCAACAATGGAAAAAAGACGGCTGCTCAGTGGGATTTGTCCCTACAATGGGCTACCTTCATGATGGGCACAAAAGTCTTATAGAGAAGGCAGCATCAGAAAATGACAAGGTTGTTGTAAGTGTCTTTGTAAATCCGAAACAGTTTGACAATGCATCCGATTTGGAGACATATCCAAGTAATATTCAAGGGGATAAGGATCTGGTGACAGTTGCAGGAGGAGATATTATATTTGCTCCCACTGCTGCAGAGATGTATCCAGATGGATTTGCTACAATGGTGGATATAGAGGGATTGGACAAGGAACTATGCGGAGCAACGAGACCCGGCCATTTCAGAGGTGTATGTACTGTGGTTACAAAACTTTTTATGATAGTGGCACCAGACAGAGCCTATTTCGGAGAAAAGGATTTTCAGCAACTGGCTATAATAAAAAGATTCACCAAGGACATGAATATTCCTGTGGAAGTCATAGGATGCCCCATTGTCAGAGAGGAAGACGGACTTGCAATGAGTTCCCGTAACTCTAAGCTTTCTCCTGAGGAGAGGAGAAAAGCACTTATTATTATAGAGGCTCTCAATGTGATAAAGGAAATGGTTTATCAGGGAACTACTGATGTTGAGGAACTAAAAAAAGAAGCATTCAGAAAAATATCTACAATGGACATTGCAAAGATCGATTATTTTGAAATAGTAGATCCTGATACGTTGGAAAAAATAGATGTGGTAAAAGAAAAGGCACTTGCAGCAACAGCAGTTTTTATTGGAAAAACTAGATTAATAGATAATATGATTATAGGAGAGTGAAAATGCAAATTCAACTTTTAAAAGGAAAGATTCATAGGGCTACGGTAACTCAGGCGGAACTTGATTATGTGGGAAGTATCACACTGGATAAAACCATAATGGAAGCAGCAGGAATAAGAGAATATGAGCTTGTACATATTGTAAATATAAATAATGGTGCCAGATTTGAAACTTATGTAATAGCAGCAGAAGACGAAAAAGGAATAGTATGCTTAAATGGTGCAGCAGCAAGAATGGTACAAAAGAATGATAAGATAATAATAATGGCCTACTGTATGGTAGATGAAAAAGAGGCACACACTCATCAACCGAAAGTAGTTCTTATGGGTGAACATAACGAAGTAGAAAAGATCTCCAGCTATGAAAAGCATGGTAAATTAATATAAGCTTATAGAAAAACAATAAAAGGGGCCTCGGCCTCTTTTTCTATTGGGAAAAAATAAAGTGTGAAATTAAAATAAAATGCCAAGTTATTTTGAGTTTTTATTACCAAAACGATTTATAACTATAATGAAGCAAATTATATGTAAAAATAAGCCATTTTATTATTGAAAAAAAAACTAATTAGTAGTATAATTTTTTTTATGATGAATAAAGAATATGATAGAGACGAATGGAGAAATCTAAAACTTTTAGTTACATTTTCAAGGTGTTATGCCTCGGTGAACAGGAGAATATATCCTGATATGAAAAAACAGGGAGTAACAGAGGCACAGTTTTCAGTATTAGAGCTTTTATATCACAGAGGGGAGTTTACAATCAAGGAAGTTATAGAAAAAACTTTTTCCAGTGGCGGAACAATGACCGTCATAATAAACAACCTGGAAAAAGAGGGGCTTATAACCAAAAAAAGAGATGAAAAAGATAGAAGAGTTTTTATTATTAAAATAAGCCCTAAAGGTATTGCACTGATGGAAGAAGTTTTTGATAAGCATTTGGAAAATTTAAAAAAAGCTTTTGGTGTTCTTACAGAAGCGGAACAGATGATAATGATAGAGCTCCTTAAAAAACTCGGAAAGGGATAGCTCAATTTTTGTTCGTTAAAATTTATTTGTCGATATTTTTTTATTCATAATGCTGGATAATTATAGTTAGGAGGATAAATGAGAGAGAGAAACAAACAGATAATGAAAGAAGCAAAAGTAACAGTAATTCTTTATTTGATTTATTTTGCATGGTGGTACTTTTTTGCCTATGGGATGGGTGATAAGGACCCTATGGACTACAGGTTTATAATGGGACTTCCAGAATGGTTTTTCTATTCATGCATAGTTGGATTTTTTGTTATATGCACCCTTGTATATTTTGCAATTAAGATATTTTTTAAAGAAGTGGATTTTGACTAGGAGGAATAATGGATAAAATAATGATACTTATACCTTTGATAATTTACCTGGCGGTGATGCTTTTTATTGCATATAAAACAAATGAAATAAAACATTCGGGGGAAGTTAACTTTATAGAGGAATATTTTATAGGAAGCAGGAATATGGGAGGATTTGTCCTTGCCATGACTCTTATTGCAACCTACGCAAGTGCCAGTTCATTTATAGGTGGACCTGGAGTAGCTTATAAGCTTGGGTTAGGATGGGTATTGCTAGCGTGTATACAGACGCCTACGGCATTTCTCACCCTGGGGGTATTAGGTAAAAAATTCGCCATAATATCCAGAAAGATAGGTGCGGTAACCATAACGGATTATCTGAGGGCGAGATATAAGAGTGATACAGTCGTGATACTCTCCTCTATAGCCATACTTGTATTTTTTGCAGCTTCCATAATAGCTCAGTTTATAGGGGGAGCCAGACTTTTTGAAACAGTGACTGGTCTTTCATACCATACTGGACTTCTTCTTTTTGGTGTTGTAGTTATTATATATACCACATTTGGAGGATTCAGAGCAGTCGCTCTCACTGACGCCATCCAGGGAATAATGATGATGGTGGCCACTACTTTCCTTTTCTTTGCCATATTAAAAAATGGCGGAGGTATGGAAAACATAATGCAGGGACTGTTGAAAACCAACCCAGATCTTCTCACACCAACATCTGGAGGAGCCATAGCTAAACCGTTTATATTATCATTCTGGATGCTTGTAGGAGTGGCAGTACTGGGACTACCCCAGACAACAATCAGATGTATGGGATTCAGGGACTCAAAGTCTATGCACCGTGCCATGATAGTTGGAACCTTTGTGGTAGGTTTTCTTATGATAGGGATGCACCTTATAGGGGTAATGGGAGCTGCTGTAGCCCCTGGAATAGATGTAGGGGATAAAATAATACCGACACTGGCTCTTAGAAATATGCCCCCTATACTTGCAGGAGTATTTATAGGAGGTCCTTTGGCAGCGACAATGTCCACAGTGGATTCTATGCTAATACTATCCTCAGCAGCAATTGTAAAGGATCTTTACATACATTATATAAACAAAGATGCAGACGATAAAAAAATAAAAAAACTTACACTTTTCACATCTCTTACAGTAGGTATAATAGTTTTCATGCTTTCTATGAATCCACCGAAACTTTTGGTATGGATAAACCTTTTTGCCTTTGGAGGACTTGAAGCAGCTTTTTTATGCCCTATAGTACTGGGACTCTATTGGAAAAAAGCAAATGCAACAGGAGCCATAGCTTCTATGCTCACAGGAGTGGGATCTTATTTTTACTTCACCATCAGTAAGATAAAGCCTATGGGTATGCACCAGATAGTACCTGTTATATTTATTTCTCTTATGGCCTTTACCATAGGTTCACTTATAGGTAAAAAACCAGAAGAAGAAGTACTGGAAATATTTTTTTAAAGTAATTTAAAAATGTGAAATCTAAATAGAAGATATTAAAATTTTGAGAAAGATTCTTTAGAGAGTCTTTCTCTTTTTTTTTTAGTTAGGTAATGTTGGAGAATTACTGAATTTACCCAGTGTTACTTTTCTCTTGACAGAAAAGTA
>NZ_JBFHGC010000048.1:0-8881 GCF_041583315.1 Ilyobacter sp.
TGTGACAACACGATTAAAAGTCGTGTGCTCTACCAACTGAGCTAGTGACGCATATTATATGGGGTGAACGACGGGATTCGAACCCGCGACAACCAGTACCACAAACTGGCGCTCTACCAACTGAACTACGCTCACCACATGGAGCGGGAAACCAGGTTCGAACTGGCGACATTCAGCTTGGAAGGCTGACGCTCTACCAACTGAGCTATTCCCGCATACAATGTGCCCCTTAGGACAGGATTAATAATATCACAGTCAAAAAAGAATGTCAATAATTTTTTTAATTTCCATATTCAGTATCTTTTTCAAAAAAACATCTTATGATTTTGTCATATATTTTACCCGGAAGTGTAACTAAAAACCCCCTATACTTACTATATAAAACAAAGTATTCCCCTTCTCTAAATTAACAGTATCTATTCTTCCAGCAGTAAATTCCTGGACAATACATTTTCTACCATCATTTTTATTACAAAATTTTAAATTGCAATATAGATTCTTAACTGCTTGAAATATATAGACATTTAAAAGATTTCATTCTAAAATACATATATTAAGAAAAGGAGTGATTCAAATGTTTAAAAAGTCAAAAGATGAAAATTTTAACTATAAAAAAATATTTAGATATGAAAAAAAAAGTGATTCATATATTATTGATATTTCCATAGATATATACGGAGATCTGTATAATGAATGGGATTTCTCACCTTTTAAGAGGCGTGATTTAGACAGTGATCTTATAGAATATTTGGAAGAATCTTCCTTTGAAATACCTTTAAAACACGACCTCATTATAAACTTTTTTATGCCGGAAGAGATGAAGGATGTGGAAAAAGAGCACCGGAGCCTTATCGGCCTGAAAAATTATTTTAAATATATGCTTTTCAGGACAAAGGCTGAGGTAAGGCAGCACAATATCAGAGCATTTAAATATGCATTGATAGGCATCATTTTTGTATCCATCTCCATATTTTTCCAGAATTATGTAAATAAAAATTTATATTTTGAAATTTTACCTGAAGGCTTCTATGTGGGAGGATGGGTTTTCATATGGGAGATGTTTTGTATTATAGGATTTCAAAATAGTGAAAGAAAACAAAAAATAAAAGAATACAATCGGCTTATAAGGTCTAAACTGGACTATATCTATTACAAAGACCCATTTGAGAAGTTTTAAAAAATTACAAACATAGGGGTTTGGTAACCGTTTACAGTGCCTTTAGGATATAGTTTTTGTTTGACATTTTCGGATTTTTAGAATATCATAATATTAGGATTTTTTTATAGCATAATATAAAATTAGTGATTAAAAGAGAATTATTTTGTTTTAATATCAACCATAAAAATTGATATAAATTCGAAATTTAACCTTGCTTGTATATTTGAACAGAAATAACAATTTACCACCCTGGAGAATCTAAATGGGGGGATTTATTGAGGTTAAAAACAACTCTGGTGGTTATTGTTTTTATTTAAATAGAAATTGCATGACGTAAAATTGATAACTTTTTATTTTAAAGTAACAGTTTTGGTTGAAAAGGGGAGTTTTAATGATGGAAGTCAATTTGGTTAAGATGGCTCAAGAGGGAGATCAGGAAGCAGTTGCTCAGATTTTTAGCAAGTATAGGGGACTTGTTCTGATGAAGAGTAAAAATTATTTTTTAAATGGTGCAGACAGAGACGACCTCTTGCAAGAAGGAATGATAGGTTTATTAAAGGCTATACGTGCTTATGATGAAGGTAAGAATACATCTTTTAATACATTTGCATCTCTTTGTATAAAAAGACAGATAATAACAGCTATCAAAAATTCCAATTCAGGTAAACACCGTATGCTGAACCTTGCTTCCAATGGATTTTATGAAGGTGAAGAAAGTAATGTTTCCTATGAACGTAAATCTTTCAACTTTTATAATCCTGAAGAGATATTTTTGGGAAAAGAAAAATTAGAAGCTTTAAAAGAATACTTAAATGACAATCTGAGCAAGATGGAGAATGAGATCTTTGACTATATGTTACTGGGAAATAACTACATTGAGATTGCTGAGAAAACAGGCAGAAAGATAAAATCTGTGGATAATGCCATTCAGAGGATCAAAAAGAAAGTTAAAGGATTTTTAGAAGAATATGAACTTCTGAAAAGAATGGACTTAGGGGACTTTTAATAGTCCCCCTTTTTTTTTATCCTTCTACCCATTCTTTTATTTCATTCATTACCTTTGACGAAATCTCATCATAATTCAGTTGCCCTGGATGTATTTTATTAAAGAATTTTATCTGAAGTTTCCCTGATTTTGGAATCTTTGATCCAGTTGGGAAAGCCTCGTAGGCTCCTTTTATTCCAAAAGGGGAGATGGGAATATTTAGCTCCTTTGCCATAATGGCAAAGGATTTTTTAAATTCACCTATTTTTCCGTCTCTGCTCCTGATTCCCTCGGGGAAAATCACTATATTTTTACCTTTTTTTAATACCTGTGCCATGGACTGCAGTGTTTCAGAAAGATTCTTGTTAATATCCACTACCATTATATTAGCATTTTTACCTAGGAATTTCATCATGGGAGAGTTAAAGTGCTTAACCTTGGCCATATAATATGTATTTTTCAAAATTTTTCCCGGCAGAGCTTCATTTAAAATAAATCCGTCTATAAAGCTCTGATGATTTCCCACAAATATACAGGGTTCTGTTGGAATCTTACCCAAGTCCTCTTTTTTCAACTTCAGACGGGATATAAACAGCACTTTGAGTATTACTTTCATGACAGAACTCACTATATTAGATTCCGGAAGCTTAACTTCGACTTTTTTATTCAATATCTCTGACCAGTTAAAGAATTTTTCACAAACATCTGAAGAATGTTCTTTCAAATAAAGGGCCAGTTTTTCCAGAGTAGGATTTTCTGAAATTATTTTTTCGTCACATCTCACTCCGAAAGTGGACTCAATATAAGCAAGTAGCTCCACTGTGTCCAGAGAATCAAGTCCTAGATCAAGCTCTAGATGGGAATCTGGAAGTACGGAAATATTCTTCAGACCCAAAAGGTATTTTTTCAGTAGCTTATACTCATTGTAGTCTGGTTCTAGAACCTCTATACTTGCCCTATCCACTCCTTTCAGAACTTCCGAGATTTTAAACCTTCTGATTTTTCCGAGCTTTGTCTTGGGAAGTTCCTGCTGCACTATTTTTATATCCAGTATTTTTTTATACTTTGGAGCCTGTATATTGTATTTATCCACAGCTCCCCATTTAAGAGTCTCTTTTATGTTGGTAATCCCCTTAGCTGAGATTGCACCAAAGTCCGGATAAATAACTGCTGTAAGGACTTTATTGTGCTCTACCACTGCCACCTCTTGGATAATATCTGTATTTGCCATAAGCCACATCTCTATCTCCACAGGATTGATATTTTTACCGTTTGAAAGAACTATCATCTCTTTTTTTCTTCCTGTTATAAAGATAATTTCTCCCTTTACTTCTCCCAGGTCACCAGTATGCAGCCAGCCTTCTGAATCTATTATCTGGGCAGTGGCTTCAGGTTTATTATAATAGCCTTTCATTACATTTCTGCCTTTTACAAGTATCTCTCCGTCCTCTGCTATCCTCACCTGGACTCCCGGGATGATTTTTCCAGCTGAACCTATGACTATTTCCGTCTCAGGGTTAAAAGCTATCATAGGAGCCGTTTCCGTCATTCCGTAGCCTTCGCATATCCTTATTCCGAGAGCTGTAAAATCTTCTGTTATTTTAGAATCCAGCTTGGAACCTCCGGCCACAAAAAATCTGATATTACCTCCGAATTCATCGTGAACCTTTTTAAAAATTTTTCTGCTGAATTTTTCATTGTTCAGTCTTTTGGAAATTTTGAAAACAAGCTTAGCTACCCTGCTGCTGTTTATCTTCCCCATTATTCCCTTATGAAACATCTCCCACAGTCTAGGTACCCCTATTATTATGGTTACCTTGTGTTCTTTCAGACTTTTCTTTATCCCTTGAGAAGAGATATCATTGAGAAAAACTATTGTAGAACCTTTAAAAAGAGGCAGTATACCCACCCCCAGGAGAGGAAATATGTGATGTAAGGGAAGAATCCCCAAAATCACATCACTGGATCTAAACATATTATACTTGTCCAGGCTCTCTACATTAAGAAGAATATTGTCTAGTGTGAGCATTACACCTTTCGGCTCTCCTGTAGTACCAGAAGTGTAGAGAATGAGGGATACGTCGTCCTTTTCCGGTGTTTTGAGACTTTCCGCCCCTATACCGGAAAAATCCATCTCAAGAGTATCCACGTTTATAATCTCAACCTCTGCACCTGTAATCTGAGCCGCTTCTTTGGCAACGTTTACAGTTTTGTCCGATGCAAAAATATATTTAGGAGCCGAATCAGTCAAATAGTAAGAAAACTCCTCTGTCCCAAAACCTGCATCGATACAAACACAGATTCCTGATTTGTCCCACACTCCCAAGAATGCGTATATGTATTCAGGTCTGTTTTCCATGAATATCATTACCCTGTCTTTTTTGCACACATCGATCTCTTTAGTGAGAAATTTAGATGCCAATATAGTGTCACTGTAGGATATTTTTTTTTCATCATATATGATTGCTGTCTTTTTAAAATCCTTTATAAACTCCACTTTATCTCCTTATATAATACGTTGTATAAAATCATAAGAAATTATATCACAAAATATCCTTAATGACAATTTCAAGAAAACAGATAGTATTAATACAGTATAAAACAAACTGATTACAGACATTTTTTACATTTACTCTTGATAAAACAATATTTTTTATTAATATCTCTGTAAATGTAAAGATGCTGCCATATGGCAGCATCTTTAAGATTTCCTTATCCATTGTTCAATAATATCTTTAGTTTCCTTTATTATCTCTTCAGAATCTTTTCCCTGGGGATCCACTGCAGGAAAGAAGTGAAGCCTCATATTTCCTTTCTGAGGAAAAGATTTACCAAATGGCATAGCCTCATAGGCCCCGTCTATTCCGAAGGGAACAACAGGGATATTAAGCTCTTTAGAGAGAATGGCAAAGGATTTTTTAAATTCCTGAATTTCTCCGTCCCTGGTCCTTGCTCCTTCAGGAAATATCACCAGGTTTTTCCCCTCTTTTAAAACTTTGGCAGATATTTGAAGGGTCTCCTTCAGATTTTTATTTATATCCACAATTACCACGTTACCCCTTTTGGCCAGAAATACCTTCAGAGGAGTCTTAAACTGAACCACTGTGGCCAGGTAGTAGGTTTTATCAAGATTTTTATTGGACAGTGCCTGATTAAAAGCAAATCCGTCAGCCAGACTCTGGTGATTCCCTGCAAAAATACAAGGAATATCAGGTATATTCTCCAGACCTGTTTTTTCAAGTTTCAGATGAAATCTGAATATAGGGGCCGTCAAAAGCTTAAATATTTTGCTGGCAGTAGCTGATTTCGGAAGTTCTACCTCTATATCCTTATTGAGAATGGTATTCCAGTTTATATCTCCCTCACGGTATTCTCCGCCCTTCTCCCTTATAACCTTGCACAGTTCCTCTATACTTCCTATTTTTACAAACTCATCCTCCTGTATCTCCACACCAAAAGAATTTTCTATAAAAGACAGTATTTCTACCAGATCCAGAGAATCAAGACCCAGATCGAGCTCCAAATGAGATTCAGGAGTCACATCCACCCCGTGATTCTCTTTGAGATACTTCTCTATCTCCTTATATTCATTGGTCTGCAGTTCTGCAGAAACTACCTTTTCTTCTTTCTCATCTTCTTTTTCTTCTGTACCCTCTATGAGCTCATTTAGTTTAAATCTTCTCAGTTTCCCCAGTTTTGTTTTCGGAAGTTCTTCTTTTACAATTTTTATCTCGAGAATTTTACGGTATTTCGGGGCATTGACATTATACTTGTCTATTATCTCCCATTTGAGAGTCTCTTTTATATTGGTTATATTAGCTTCTTTTATGGCTTCAAAATCAGGATAAACAATTGCTACAAGATGGTTATTGTATTCTGTGACCGCCATCTCCTGTATCAGCTTGGCATCTTTCATTATCTCCATCTCTATATCTGCAGGGTTAATATTCTTACCGTTTGATAGGACTATCATCTCTTTTTTTCTTCCAATAAGATACAGATGCCCGCCATCCAATTTCCCCAGGTCCCCTGTATGAAACCATCCTTCAGAATCTATGACCTGGGCTGTTGTCTCAGGTCTGTTGAGATATCCTTTCATTATATTGGCTCCCCGTGCCAGCACCTCACCGTCATCTGATATCTTCACCTCTACACCTGGTATGGCCACTCCTGCAGACCCTTCCCTGGCATCTTTAGGGTTATTAAAGGTAATTATCGGCGAAGTCTCAGTGAGGCCGTAGCCCTCTAGCATTTTAAACCCCAGCGTTGTCAGATTCTTCATTATCTTAGGGTCCAGCTTTGCTCCGCCTGAGGCCATTATCCTCATGCTCCCTCCGAAGGCATCATGGACTTTTTTGAATATTTTTTTTCTGAGCCAGTTAAATTTTATTTTTTCACAGACTCTGAATAGATATACCGCTGCTTTGCTGCTGTTTATCTTGTTCATAATTCCTTTATGCAGAAGTTCCCACAATCTTGGAACTCCTATCATTATGGTTATTTTATGCTTCTGAAGTGCTCCCTTGATGGTCTCTGAGGACACATCATCTATCATAACCACCATTGACCCGCTGTGAAAAGGTGCAAACAGATTTATAACTAAAGGAAAAACATGGTGGTAGGGCAGAAGTGCCAGAAATCTGTCATTTTCATCATAAAGCTTTATCTCTTTCAATGCGTCTAAATTGGACATGATATTTCCCACTGTAAGCATTACACCCTTTGGATTTCCAGTTGTCCCCGAGGTATAGAGGATGACTGCCACCTCTTCTTTTTCAGGAGAATTAAGAATCCAGTCTTCTGGCTGAAAGTTTTCAGGTATATCGTGGTCCTCAAATTTTATTATCCTCACCGGGGAATCAGAAAGCCTCTTAGCTTCCAGAGCTGTCCCGTAATTCTTCTCAGAAGTAAAGATATACTTTGGGTCGGCATCAGAAAGAACATAAGCAAGTTCTTCAGGACTGTATCCGCCGTCTGCATTTATTGTTACTCCGTTTTTCTCCCATATGGCAAATACAGAAAAGGCGATCTCAGGTCTGTTTTCCGAAAAGACAACTGCTCTTTTACCCTTTTGAAGGTCTAAAAGCGTGGAATAGTACTTGGCCCCTCGTATCAGATCTTTATAAGTATATTCTTTATCCCTAAAAAATATGGCTGTCTTTCCATAGTCCCTGACAAATTCCATATAATCCTCCTAAAATCATCATAATTAAAATTTCTTCATAAATCTTAATACGCAGTTTAAACCCATTCCCTTTTTTAAAGCCGGTAATTATACCCGATTTGTTGTCATAAATTTTAAAGGTTGTCCACCAGATACTCCAATTCCTTTTTATCCTTTGCAGAAAGGTCGTATCCTGACTTCAGTTTTTTTAAAACATCAGATTCACAGGCACTCATAGACTTCTCCAAAACTTTTATAAGCATTCTCACGTAAAAATCCATATATTAAAACCTCCGTTTTTTTTATTTATTCCAGGCAAAATCATTGTAGCACAAATTTTACAAAAAAATAATAGCGAGGGACATTAACTACCCTCGCTATACCTCGGAAGAGATATCTTAAACACACTTCCCACACCTTTTTCACTGTGAATTTCAAGATCTCCTCCGTGCAGGCGAAGTATATGCCCCACCAGAGACAAGCCCAGTCCCACTCCGGATTTTTTTACAGTTCTCACACTGTCCTCTCTGAAAAAACGCTCTGTCACTTTGGATATGTTTTCTTTTTCTATTCCTATACCGCTGTCTTCCACCACTATCTTGACCAGCTCTTCTGTATTTTCTCCGTATACCCGTATAAAACCCTTTTCCTTGTTGTACTTTATGGAATTATTTATGAGATTCATTATGACCTGTTTTATACTGTTACTGTCACCTAGGACAAGACTGTCCTCTATAGACGAAAAATCCCATTTGAGGTCGATCCCTTCATCAATGGCTATTATTTCCATTATGTCGCAGATCTCTTCTCCCGCCTTGGAAAGTTTCATAGGTTTAAAAGACTCTTTTATCCTCTGAGGATTTTTTGTAAGGGTCAGAAGGTCTCTGGTTATACCTATCAGCCAGTCTATCTCTTCCAAAACCCGTATAAGAGTCTCTTGATACTCTTCATTTGTCCTATCCTTAGAGAGCTCTACCTCAATCATACTTTTCATAGATGCCATAGGAGTTTTCAGTTCATGACTTACATTAGAAGAAAACTCCTCCATCTTTTTAAAGGAATCCTCCATTGCCGCTACTGAGTGATTGAGGGTATTTATCAGGGTATCTATTTCGTGGTTACCATACCTTTTATCAAATCTCAGAGACAGATCAGGAACCTTCTTTCCCTGGAGAGCTACACCAAAATCATCAAGCTCCCTCAGAGCCTTGAAGATTTTCTCCATGGTAAAATTTATCATACCTACGAAAAAAGCAATAAGCAGAACCATTGTCACTGCCATTATATAGCTGGAAAAATATCTAGTGTTGGATATGTAAGATATATCCTTCACCACCATAAGTCTGCTTCCCTTTGGGAAAAGATTGTTTTCTGGAATATCAGATATCATGAGATGATATCTTTTGTTAGGCACGATCACCACGTCAAAACCAGCTTCTTCAGACTCTGAAGCCTTTTCCAATATAATAGCTGAATCTTCTAAACTAAAAGCTTCCATGTAGATTCCGTTGTTATCTTTATCTACCACCAGAAAAGAGATGTCCTTTCTTAATTTCCCTGTTTCCCTCTGAAA
>NZ_JBFHGC010000049.1:0-8849 GCF_041583315.1 Ilyobacter sp.
ATCCCCTTTTCTACCCCCTCTTTTATTCCCGGAAGGTCGGGAATATTTGGAGATGATCCTGTGGAAAGTATCATATTTTTACATATGAGCTTCTCGCCGTTGACCTCTATACTGTTTTTATCAATTACATTTCCGAACCCCCGATAGATATCGACCTTGTTACTTTTCAGGAGAAATTCGACTCCAGAGGTTAGTTTTTTTATAACATCTCTTTTTCTTTGTAGCATATTCTCCCAGTTTATTTTTACTGTGGAGAGATCATCTATATCTACTCCGTATTTGGAAGAGTGGAGGATATACTGATAGACTTTTGCACTTTTCAAAAGGGTTTTTGTGGGAATGCAGCCCCAGTTGAGACACACTCCCCCGAAACTTCCCATCTCTATTATGGCTGTTTTTGCACCCATCTGAGCAGCTTTTATAGCGGCCACATATCCTCCGGGACCTCCTCCGAGGACAATAATATCATAATCCATGTTACACCTCCTAACTCATGAGAAGAAGTTTTGGGTTAGAAAGAAGTTGTTTGAGTCTTTCTACAAAACGACCTGCATCTGCTCCGTCTATGATTCTGTGATCCACAGCCATAGATATTGGCATTATATCTTTCACTTCAATATATCCCTCTTCTGAAACAACAGGTTTCTTGTTTATTTTACCTATTCCAAGAATTGCCACCTGAGGGTGTTTTATTATGGGAGTACCGAAAAGAGATCCCAGGGCACCGTAATTTGTAATGGAAAATGTCCCGCCCTGTATATCATCAAGAGTAAGTTTTTTATCCCTGGCAGCCTCTATAAGCCTGTTCATTTCCTTTGCAGTCTCAAGTATACCCCTGTGCTCGGCCTCCTTTATTACAGGGACCATAAGGCCGTCTGGAGTATCTGTAGCCACCCCTATATTGTAGAATTTCTTTAAAATAAGTTTTTCGTTTTCATGATCATATACACAGTTGAATACAGGGAACTCTTTCAGAGCGATAGTGACGGCCTTTATTATAAAAGGCATATAGGTAAGTTTTATTCCCTGGAGGAGAGCCTCCTCTTTGGATTCCTTTCTAAACTCCACAAGTGAGGTCACGTCAAACTCATCCATGAGAACAGTGTGGGGAATGAGCTGCTTTGAAAGTGTCATAGCCTTTGATATACTTTTTCTTATGTTAGAAAGTTCCACCTCTTCCACCGGACCCTTCTGTGGAGCAGCCTGGATTCCCACAGGTTCGCCTTCTTTTTTTTCAACCACTTCAGAAGAGTGAAAATTTTTGATATCTTCCTTCATGACCCTTCCCATTGTACCGCTTCCTTTTATCAGAGTGATATCCACACCCATATCTTTTGCCATCTTTCTGGCAACAGGGGTGGCAAGGACTTTTTTTCTGGTCGGTAATTCTTCTTTTTTTGACTCGGTAAAGCTGGGGATAAGATCATTGGAGACAGTTATCTCACCCACTACTCCGGCACTTTTTTCTTCTGCCTTTTCCTTGGACTGCCCCTCTTCAGGGGTTTTTTCCGGAGTTTTTGTTGTGACCTTCTCCATATTTTCAATGGGTACATCTACTTCCGCTTTTTTTTCAGGTTCCTTTTCTACTTCTTTTTCTGTTTCTTTCTCGACTTCTTTTTTCTCAACGACAGCAGCTTCCACGGCTTCCTCGTCATCTATATCGATAACGACATCTCCTACCTTTATGATATCCCCTACCTGGGCCATAAGCTTGGAGACTGTCCCTTTTACAGGAGATGGAATCTCTGCATTGACTTTATCGGTTTCCACGAGAAAAAGTGAGTCACCGCTTTTTACAGGGTCTCCCTCTTTTACCATCCATTCAAGGAGTTTTCCTTCGTGGATTCCTTCCCCTATATCTGCAAATTTAAAATGATACATAGAATCCCTCCTTTAGAAATTTATAATCTCCATGACTTTGTCCGCTATTTTTTCAGGGGTTATTATGAAATGGTGTTCTCCCTTGGCCAGAGGTACGGTTATATCAAAACCGGTCAGCCTGCCAGGAGGTGCTTCCAAGCTCAAAAATGCTTTTTCATTGACAATGGAGATGAGCTCTGCCCCTACTCCGAAGGATTTTACAGCTTCATGAACCACCAGGAATCTACCTGTTTTTTTCACAGATTCAGCCACAGTCTCTCTGTCTATAGGGGAGATTGTCCGAAGGTCTATGAGCTCGACACTTATTTTCTTTTCCTTAAGAATCTCCAGAGCCTTCTGGCATTCTGGAACCATTGCTCCCCACGCCACCACTGTGATATCTTCCCCTTCCTGCATTATTCTTGCCTTGCCGATGGGAACATCATACATCTCGTCTGGAATCTCCTGTTTAAAAGCCCTGTATAGTCTTTTTGGTTCTAAAAATATAACAGGATCTGGATCTTTCAGGGCAGATATCATGAGCCCTTTTGTATCATAGGGATTTGAAGGAATGACAACCTTGAGCCCGGGAATGTGGGCAAAGAGTGCCTCTATACTCTCAGAGTGATGTTCTAAAGCCCTCACTGCCCCTCCGTAAGGCATCCTAATGACCATGGGAACAGTGAACCTGCCTCTGCTACGATTTCTCATCCTGGCAGCGTGAATCATTATCTGATTCATTGCAGGGAAGACAAAACCCTGAAACTGTATTTCGGCAACGGGTTTCAGACCTGTAATAGCCATACCTATACCGGAGCCCACTATACCGGCCTCAGTAAGGGGTGTATCAAAACATCTCTCTTTTCCAAATTTTTCCTGGAGCCCCTTTGTAGCCCTGAAAACTCCTCCTTCAAATCCTGAGTCCTCTCCGAAAACTATTATTGTGTCATCGGCTTCCATCATCTGCATGAGAGCCTGGTTCAAAGCCTCTATATTATTTAAAACGGCCATCATTTATCACCCCTTTGAATAAAGCTCTTGTACTCCTCAAACTGCTCTTTGAGATTTTCCGTCATCTCGGCGTAGGTGTATTTGAATATCTCTTCTACAGGGGTTTCGGGAGTTTTTTCTATTTTTTTAAAGGTTTCCTCCACTAAACTTTCAAGCTCTTCTTTCAAGGCAGTTTCCTTTTCATCACTCCAGATACCCTTTTCAATCATATAGTTTTTTGTTCTTATGAGAGGGTCTGTCTTCAGCATCTCCTGATGGTATTCATCTGTTCTGTATATCGTAGGATCATCGGCAGTGGTGTGAGGACCTATTCGGTATGTGACAGCCTCTATAAGAGTGGGACCTTCGCCCTTCCTTCCTCTTTCCACGGCTTCTTTTACTGCGGCATAGACTGCCAGAATATCATTACCGTCGACCTGTATACAGGGTATCCCTGCGGCCACTCCTTTTTGTGCCAGGGTCTTTGCCTTGGTCTGAAGAGCCCTCGGGGTACTGATGGCAAACTGGTTATTTTGTATAATAAAAATATTTGGGGTGTTCATGGCCCCTGCATAGTTGATAGCCTCGTAAAACTCTCCTTCTGAAGTACCTCCGTCACCGATATAGGCCAAAACAACAGAATTTTGTTTTCTGAATTTTATAGACATTCCGATCCCAACGGCATGGTTACACTGTGTTCCGATGGGTACGGCTATAGGCAGAAGATTCACATCTTCCGGAATCCTGCTTCCCTCTTCGCTTCCGATCCAGTATAAAAAGAGATTCTCCATGGGTTGACCTAGCCAAAGCCATGTGGCATTTTCACGAAAAGCAGAAGCCACCCAGTCTGTTTTTTCTATGGCTGCTGCACTGGCCACCTGGACTCCTTCCTGTCCCATGGACGGAGCGAATGTAAGCATTCTTCCCTGTCTCTGATACTGAAGCGATTTTTCATCCTGTGTCCTTGAGAGCATCATAACCCTGTACATTTTTAAAATAAGCTCGTCAGAAATATCAGGCATATATTCTTCATTTACAATTTTCCCTGTCTGGTCCATGACCTGGAACATCTCACCCTTTAACGGGTCATATATTTCAGTCAGCATGCTACCCCTCCTTTGAAATTTAGACTAAAAATAATATACCCAGATATATTGAAAAAACCTTTGCAAAAATTTCAAATTTGATTTTTTTCCATTGAGACTGTATCATAGGGGAGAGGTGGTGAGTTTGGGAAAGAAAGTGCCCTATTACATATATATTCTCAGATGCCAGGATAACTCACTCTATACAGGGATAGCCAGAGATTGGGAAAAACGCTACACAGAGCACCTAGAAGGGCGGGGAGCGAAATATACCAGGAGTCACAAGCCCATTTGTATAGAGGGTGTCTGGGAGGCTTTTGGGAGGGCTGATGCATCCAAAGTGGAATGCTTTGTGAAGTCTTTTCCAAAAAATAAAAAAGAATTATTCTTGAATAAAGATGAGATGCTGGAAAAAGAAGTTTTTCAAAAGTTTCAGATAGAGATCAGGAAAGAGAAAATCATTTTGAGTGAAATTTAATTATGAAAGGGAGGACTTAATGAGAATTCCATTGATTATTGGGATAGTGATACTGTCGGTTTTTATTTTTAAAGAACTAAAAAAAAGGAATATGAAAAAGTAACACAAAAATATTGACTAGATATTTATAGAAGAAAGTTTTGTCATAGTAAGATAACTAAAAAAAGCAGCCTTTCTAAAAGGCTGCTTTTTAATATTTAAGAGTTTTTCCGAGAAAAGCCCTGAGTTCATCTGTTTGAGGGTTCACAAGGATATCTCCAGGAAAACCATGTTCCAGAACTTTACCCTGATCCACAAATATTATATAGTCTGCTACATTTTTTGCAAATCCCATCTCGTGAGTGATTAAAATGAGGTCTTTTTTTTCCTGTCGGAGGGCAATGATAGTGTCTAGCACTTCTGATGTCAAGGCCGGATCTAGAGCTGATGTAGGCTCGTCTAAAAGTAAAAACTTTGCATCTAGAGCCATAGCTCTTATAATTGCAACCCTCTGTTGCTGACCACCAGAAAGTTGTGAAGGTTTCTTGTGGATATGCTCCTCCAGCTGAAATTTTTCTAGTAAAGCTACAGCCCTCTCCCTTGCATTTTTTTCAGATAATTTATGCACCTTTATCAAAGGAAGTGTTATATTTTCAATGGCTGACAGGTGTGGAAAGAGGTTGAAGGCCTGAAAGACCACCCCTACACCTTTTCTGTAGTTTCTGAGTTCTTTTTCCTCGACGGGAACAGCCTCATTATCAATCTTAATACTCCCTCCTTCAGGTGGCTCCAGTCCTCCCAGGATTCTGAGGAGAGTAGACTTTCCTCCTCCGGAAGGTCCTATTATCACGAGAGAATGTACATCTTTCAAATTGAGGCAGAGTTTGTCTAGAACAGTCTGTTCTCCATATATTTTTGTGAGGTTTGTTATGTTAAGATTCATACGAGAACTTCCTTTCTAGATACTTGGAGTAATGTGATACTGGATATGTTAGAACAAGGTATCCCACTGCAAGAATAAAATAGTTTTCCACAGGAGCAAAGGTGAGGGAGTCGACCTCCTGTACATTTTTTGTAAACTCATTTACTGCAATAATAGACAGCAGTGATGAATCCTTGATAAGAGAAGCAAACTGACCTGCAAGAGGAGGTGTGATCCTCTTTATCACCTGAGGTAGGATTATGTACCTATAGGTCTGGAAAGGAGTAAAGGCCAAGGCTTTGGCAGTCTCTAGCTGACTGGCACCGATACTCTCTATTCCCGATCTTATTATCTCTGCTACATAGGCTCCAGAAAAACTTGCCATTATGAGTATTCCCATAATATAACGGTCTCCTATATTGAAGGCCGTACCGATAACATAGAAAAAAAGATATATCTGGACTATGAGTGGTGTTCCCCTTATAAATTCCACATAAAATTTACTGAAGTAGTAGACAGGCAGGAATGTCACTCTCTGTCCTATTGCCATTAGTGTACCTATGATAAGGCTGCAAAAGAGAGAAAAAAACGATATGGCCACAGTTATAAAAAAGCCTTTTATAAACTTATATCTGTAGTCTATGATTGTCTCTTTCCACATATAGTTGTATTCGAGTCTTCCAAAGGCAAAATCAAATATCGCAAAAATAATTGCAATAATAATTATAATGTTTATGATTTCCACAGCCCTGGAAGCTTCTTGTTCCCTGCTTTCTCTGAAAAAAAGATTTTTCAGACTCATCTTACGTTTTTTATCTTTACATTGTTTTCCACATTTTTTAAGAGTATCTTCCATAAAAGATCCTTTCTGCAACAGATTTATTTAAAGTATTAAAAGAAGAAAGGAAGTCCCTTTTCATCAAATGCTTTTTTCTGCTCGGTGAGGTATTTTTCAGCAAGTCTGTCAAAACCTCCGTTTTCTTTGAATTCTTTTATGAATCCATTGATCTCTTTTCCAAGGGCATCTTCGCCGTGTCTGTACCCTACACCCCAGTATTCCACATCTTTCTGGAACTGATCAAATATAGGTCTTGTAGTTTCTGGGTTTTTCTTCCAGTTTTTAAATACAGTGAGCGGGTCATATATAAAGGCGTCAGCCTTTCCCTGAGTTACTTCTAGCACACAGACAGACTCTTTTTCAAATACCATAATGTTGGCCTTTGGAAAGTACTGGGTGGCAATAACATGTCCTGTAGTTCCTTTTTTTACTGCAATGTTAACACCTCTGGTATTTAAGTCAGAAGGTCTTTTTACAGGGGATCTCTTGTTTACAAGAAGAGTAAGGTATGATTTTGCATAAGGGTCAGAGAAGTTTATGGATTTTTTTCTCTGATCTGTGATTGTCATAGATGAAAGAATGATATCGACTTTTTTAGTTTTCAGAGCCGGAATTAGTCCTCCGTAACTCATGTTTTCGATAACGATATCTCTTCCGAGATACTCTCCCAAAGCTTTTGCCATGTCCACGCTGATTCCTGTAGGATTTCCTTTTGCATCAGTCATCTCAAAGGGCGGATATGCCAGCTCCATACCTACAACAAGGGGTTTTTCCTGAGCAAAAGAAGATAGTGAAATTAAAAAAAGCAGTGAAAGAACAGTAATTATTTTTTTCATATGATTTTTGCCTCCTAATTATAATATATTTTGTTTCATTAAATAAATATTACTACAAAACCTAAGGTTTTCCTTTGCAATCAATTTGAAATATGTTTCTATACTAAATCTATCAGAAATCAGATCAAATGTAAAATTTTTATGAAATTTTAAGAAACTTAGATTAATTTGCCAATTGGAGGAATATTCAATATAATTCAAATATGATCTCGGGAAAAAAGGGAGTTCTTTATGAATATAGACTACAGAGACGAACAGAAAGAAATACTGAAATACAGAGAGGGAAAGCTTGGAATACCAGCAGTGCCCGGAGCAGGAAAGACTTTTATACTGAGTCATCTGGCGGCGAAACTTATAGAGGAAGAGCTGAAAGAGGGAGAGCAGATTCTGATACTTACTTATATGAACTCCTCGGTTATAAACTTTAAAAACAGAATAAGTGAAATATTGGGGTCTGAAGGGGGATTTAAAAACAGATTCCAGGTGATGACCATTCATAAGCTTACCAATGAAATCATAAGGGACAACCTTTATAAAATAGGTCTGTCTAATGAGTACAGGACTATAACAAATTCAAATATGTTTCACCTCATATCCGTGGCCATGAACGACTATAAAAGAGACAAGCAGGATTTAATAGATTATTTCATAGAACCTTCTGAAAAATCAGAAAAATCTTATAAAAAATGGAACGATGAACTCATAAGAATAATATTAAGGCTTATATCCAGGTGCAAAAACCTCAGCATCTCACCAGAGAGACTTCACAGTGAGACCAGTAAATACGGGAAGGGAAGTCTTCTCAAGATAGCAGGAGAGGTCTATATACGTTATGACAGGCTGTGCAAGAGAGAAGGGTTTCTAGACTATGACGACCTTCTCTATCTGTGCCATAAAATTTTGAGTGAGGATGATGAACTCTGTGAAAATTACAAAAGAAAATACAGATACATATTTGAAGATGAAGCCCAGGACAGCAACTATCTCCAGAATAAGATTCTGAAACTTATAACCAATGGAAATCTTGTAAAGGTGGGAGACCTCAATCAGAGCATCCTTTCCACCTTTACCTCATCTTCTCCCAGGCTGTTTAAGGATTTTTTGAGGGCAAATCCCAGGGCAGAGATGTTTACAGCAGGAAGAAGCAGCCGTGAGATCATGGATCTGGCAAACCTTTTTGTAGACTATGTAAACAGAGAACATCCTCTGAAGGAGGCTCGGGGGGCACTAGCAGAACAGATGATAAAAGAAGTTCCTTTAGGTAGCACTCCTGCCAATCCAGAGGTGGAAACCTACGGAATAAAATCATTTATGGAAGAAACAGAGGAGAAGGAGCTCGAAAAAATGGGAAGCTTTATAGAGGCTTTCTCAAAAAAATACCCGGATAAAAAAGCCGCGGTACTTTTTCCCAAGAATTTCCAGATAGAAAAGGCTGGAAGAGTACTCAAAAAAAAGCAGGTAAAATTTCAGGTGCTGGCAGACATACCGGAAAAACTTCTGGAAACCCTTGAATTTATGGGAGACCTTCTTGCTTTTCTCTCCAAACCATTTGACAACAGGAGACTCATCACTCTTATCCAGGGACACCTCATGGAGAGTATAGAGGAGGAGGAATTCCGGGAATTTACAGACTATCTCAGGGGGATAGACCTGGAAAGGCTTTTTTACAGGAGAAATGATCTGACTATATCCGAAAAATTCACCTCGGCTTACTGGTGGAACAGTTTTGAAAAAAATCTGAAAAAAATAAAGGTACTTTTAGAATTTCCACAAAACTCCCTTGAAAAACTTCTTTTGTTTATAGGAGACCTCTATTCTTTCGAGGCAGACCAGCTCCTCCTCATAGAAAAGATATCTCTGG
>NZ_JBFHGC010000050.1:0-8809 GCF_041583315.1 Ilyobacter sp.
GTGTAGTGGCGACTCCTGGTGGGAGTGGTGCAGTAAGTACCACTTTTAAAAACTATCTGGGAAGAGGTGAAACTGTACTTTTACCAGAGATTGGATGGGGACCATACTGGCTCATGGCCAAGGAATTTGGATTTGAAACTGAAGAATACTCTCTGTTTGACGGGGATGCCTTTGATATGGGTTCTTTCAAAAGCAAATGTGAATACATAATGGAAAAACAGGGGAAAGTCCTGGCAGTAATAAATGATCCCTGCCATAATCCTACTGGATATTCCCTGTCCTCTGAAGAATGGAAAGGTGTAATTGATTTCCTGAATGAACTCAGTAAAGATGGTCCTGTAATTCTTCTAGATGACATAGCTTATATGGATTTTTCCAATGACAGAAAAAAAATAACAAAAGATATTGAGCAACTAAATGGCAGAAATAAAAACTTTCTTGTTATCTTTGCTTTCAGTATCTCAAAAACCCTTACTGCCTATGGATTGAGAGTAGGGGCACAGATAGCTGTTTCCTCATCACAAGAAGTTATTGAAGACTTTGTGAGAGCCAACGAAATCAGTGCCAGGGCGGTATGGTCGAATATTCCAAAGGGCGGTATGAAACTCTTTGCAAAATTGATTTTGGAGAAAGAAAAAAAGGAAGCCGTAATCACTGAGAGAGACTCTTATATTGAGCTTTTGAAAGACAGGTCAGATATATTTATGAAGGAAGCCAGTGAGGTGGAGCTTCCTGTATACCCATATAAAGAGGGGTTTTTTATAACTGTCAAGATTGAAGACAGTGAGAAACAAAAAAAAATCCACAGAAAACTAAAAGAAAAATTGATATATACCATTATGGTAAATAAGGGAATCAGGGTGGCAGTATGTTCCCTTCCTAAGAGAAAAATAAAGGGACTTGCAGGAAGAATAAAGGAGGCATTTTTGGATGAATAGTTTCGGTAGAATGTTCAGGGTATCCATATATGGCGAATCTCACGGAAAGGGTGTAGGGGTCTTGATAGACGGCTGTCCTGCAGGAATTCCTGTGGACACAGAAGAATTCATGGCAGACCTGTCTAGAAGAAAAGCCGGAGGAGCCGGGAGTACAAAAAGAATAGAAAGCGACGAGCCTGTTATTATTTCAGGGATATGTGACGGACACACTACAGGTGCCCCTATAAACATACATTTTGTAAACGGAGACACCAGATCAAAAGATTACGGCCTTTTCAGGAGAATGCCAAGGCCTGGTCACTCTGATTTTGTGGCAATGAAAAAATATGACGGAAATAATGATATAAGAGGGGGAGGACATTTCTCAGGAAGGCTCACCCTTGCTCTTGTGGCAGCAGGAGTAATCGCAAAGAAAATACTTGCAGGTTCTAAAATAGAGGCAAAACTGGTACAGGTGGGGGAAACTAATGTCAGAAATTCTTCTGAAGAAGAGATAAACGGAATTCTCACTGAAATCCAGGAAAGCGGAGATTCTATAGGGGGAATAGTTGAGTTTAACGGTATAAACCTTCCGGTAGGACTAGGAGAACCCTTCTTCGGGTCGGTAGAATCCCATATCTCTTCTATGATTTTTTCTGTTCCGGCTGTAAAGGGTATAGAGTTCGGTGCAGGTTTTGAAGGGGTAAAACTAAAGGGAAGCCAGCACAATGATTCCATAACAGATGCCAGCGTAAAGACAGCCACAAATAACAACGGTGGAATAAACGGCGGGATAAGCAACGGAAATCCGGTGGTATTCAGGGTAGTCATAAAACCTACTCCCAGTATTTATATTCCTCAAAATACATTTAATTTTGAGACAGGGGAGATGGACACACTGCAGATAAACGGCAGACATGATGCCTGCATAGCAAAAAGAGCTACCGTGGTAATAGAGAATGCCGCTGCAATAGCCTTGGCAGATCTTTTTCTTATCAATAAGAGCAGTCGTGTATAGGGGTTAAGTTATGAATAATAATATTTTTTTAATAGGTTTTATGGGATCGGGGAAAAGCACTGTGGGGAATATTCTGTCAGAAAAACTGGGATATTCTTTTGTAGATACAGATGCCATTGTGGAAAAAGACGGGGAAATGTCCATTTGCAAAATGTTTGAACAGCACGGGGAAAAATATTTCAGAGAGAGAGAGTATGAAGCTCTGAAAAAAGTCATGAAAAAAAAGAATCAGATAATCTCCACAGGGGGAGGCATAGTTACCTATGAAAAAAGTAGGGAGCTTCTAGAAGGGCAGGAGGTATATTATATCAGTGTTGATTCTGAGACAGTTTATCACAGACTACATGCTGACAGTACGAGACCTCTTTTAAAAAACAGCTCTTTTGAAAAAATGTCTGAACTGCTGTCAATGAGGAAAAAACTCTATGAAGATACAGGAACATTTGAAATAGACGGCAGACAGGCCCCTCAGCAGGTGGCAGAGGAAATAATTTTTAATATAAAAGAAGTCCGTAAAAAACCCTGAAAACACTAGTTTTAAAGGTTTTTAAAAAAACTTTTTTGAAAAAACACTTGACTATTGCGTCAAAACACTGTAAATTAATACAAAACAATGTGAAGGAGGAAAACCCATGATAAGATTTACTTGGTGGTGGAAGAATAGCATATCAGACCAATCAAATAAATTATCAGGTTTTGCTGCTCTTTCATAAAAAGGGAATTTTTGGAATAAAAAAAAATTCGGAAAAAATTAATTGTAAGCAATACCTGTTCCCTAGGGAGCAGGTTTTTTATTACAAATTTTCAAGGGCCTGACTAAATAGCAGGTCTTTTTTCATAGGGGGGAAACATGAAAAAGAAAGTTTATTTTAGGGATATAAAAAACACTATTACCACCAACGACCTTTACTTGAAATTATCAAAGGGGGAGAGAGGTATACTTTTTGAAAGTGACGAAAAAGATACCGGATTTACTTTTATAGGAGGGGGACCTAAAAGGGTATTTGAAGACAGGGTTACAGAGTATGTAGTAGACGGGGTATCATATAAAAAGGACAAAAGATTTCTTGAGCTGATAAAAGAGGCTCTCGACGGTGTAGAGGTAGAAAATGCTCCGAAACCATATGTGGGCGGAGCTTATGGAAATATAGCCTATGATATAATAAGAGACTATGAAGATCTTCCCATGGAAAATCCATATGACCCTGAAGTAGGCGAAAGTGTCATGATGATTTTTGAAAAAGGTGCAGTAATCAATCATGATACAGGTGAGATGTATCTCACAGCAATAGCTGATAATGAGGCAGAAGGGAGCATCCTTCTAGACGAACTGGAAAAAAGACTGGAAAACACCATAGAGATAAAAGATGCAAATATAACTTCTGAAGAGATAACAGGAAATACTACTCAAGAGGAATTTGAAGAGATGGTGAAAAAAGCAAAGGAATATATAATCCAGGGAGATATTTTTCAGGTTGTTCTGTCTCAGAGATTCAGAGTGACAAGTAGCAAGCATCCCTTTGAGATATATAAAAGACTGAAAGAGATCAATCCGTCACCTTATATGTTTTTCCTGGACTATGGAACACACCAGATAATAGGTAGTTCCCCAGAAAGGCTTGTAAGCCTCCAGGAAGGAATAATAAAAACAGTTCCCATTGCAGGGACAAGACCCAGAGGGAAAAATCATGAAGAGGACGAGCAGTTTGCTCTAGACCTTATGGCAGATGATAAAGAGAAGGCGGAACACGTAATGCTTGTAGACCTTGCCAGAAACGATATAGGAAGAGTATCAGAGATCGGAACGGTAAAAGTCACAGAGTACATGGAAATAAAAAAATACTCCCATGTAATGCATATTGTGTCTCTTGTAGAGGGAGAGGTAAAAAAGGGAGAGGATGCATTTTCTGTAATAGCCTCGGTACTTCCAGCAGGTACTCTTTCTGGGGCTCCTAAAATAAGGGCTATGGAAATAATAGAGGAGTTTGAAAAAGAAAGAAGAGGATTTTACGGAGGAGCAGTAGGTTATATAAATTTCAACGGAGATATGGATACCTGCATAACTATAAGATCTCTCATGCATAAAGACGGAGAGTACATATATCAGGCTGGAGCAGGAATAGTCATGGATTCTGTGCCTGTAACAGAATATATGGAGTGCAGAAATAAAGGGGCGGCCATAACGAAGATTTTTAGGGGGGAATAACTGATGATACTTTTGATAGATAACTATGATTCATTTACCTACAACTTATATCACCTTATAGGGGAGCTTCACAGGGATATAAAAGTAGTGAGGAATGACAAGATCACAATAGATGAGATAAGAAAACTGAACCCAGAAGTAATAGTGTTATCTCCCGGACCAAAGGCGCCTAAAGATGCGGGGATATGTCTAGATGTTGTAAAACAACTATATAAAGAGTATCCGATACTGGGGATATGCCTTGGACATCAGACTATAGGGGAGGCTTTCGGGGGAGATGTAATCCTTGCCAAACAAGCTGTCCACGGAAAGGTGTCAAATATAACTCATACAGGTACTAGTATATTTAAGGGAATAGAGCAGAATGTACAGATAGCCAGATATCATTCTCTAATCGTGAAGAAAGAGACTATGCCTAAAGAACTGGAGATTCTGGCAGAAACAGATGACGGAGAAGTAATGGCGGTAAAACACAGAGACTATCCTGTTGTGGGACTTCAGTTTCATCCGGAATCTATAAATACCCCTGCAGGGAAAGAGATGATGAAAAACTTTTTGGAAGAGGTGATGTAAATGAACGATGTATATAAAAAATTATTAGACGGAAAGAATCTTACTTCAAATGAAATGTACGGGTTGATGGAGGATATATTTGACGGTAAATTATCTGAGATACAGACAGCCTCTATACTCACAGCCCTAAAAATAAAGGGAGAGACTTCCCAGGAGATTCTGGGAGGAGCCACCTTTATGAGGGACAGGGCTGTAGTATTCGAAAACGACCAGGACTCCTTTGATCCTGTAGGGACAGGAGGAGACGGGATACACAGTATAAATATCTCTACCGGAACAGCTTTTATAGCAGCAGCTGCAGGAATAAGAGTGATAAAACACGGAAACAGATCGGTATCAAGCAAGTCAGGAAGTGCAGATGTCCTCCAGAGTCTGGGAATGGATCTCGCTACAACAAAGGAAAATATGCAAGTCGCCCTGGAAGATACAGGAATGTCATTTCTCTTTGCCCCACAATACCATCAGAGTATGAAGGTAGTGGCAGGGGTAAGAAAAGCCATGGGTGTGAGAACTATATTTAATATCCTCGGTCCTCTGGCCAATCCAGGAAGAGCAAACCACATGCTTCTGGGAGTATATGACAAAAAACTCATGGACAATATGGCAGATGCCCTTATAAAGATGGGATGTAAGAGAGCCCTTATCGTCCACGGAATGGAAGACGGTGCCGATGAGATATCCATCACAGGAAAGACAAGAGTAGTAGAAGTGGAAAATGGAAGAATAAAAGAGTATGAGATATTCCCGGAAAATTTTGGTCTGAAGAGAGCCACCCTTGAGGATATAAAAGGCGGAGATCCTGAAGAGAACAAGCAGCTTCTCATAGATGCACTTTCAGGAAAAGAGAGAGGTGCTAAAAGAGATGTTCTTCTCCTCAATGCAGGTGCCGCACTTTTCATAAACGGGAAAACTGAGAATATAACCGAAGGGGTAAAGCTGGCGGCTAAACTCATAGATGAAGGTGTAGTAATGGAAACAGTGAAAAGCTTCGTGGAAAGGGTGAAATAAATGATATTAGACGAAATAGTCAAAGCTAAAAAAGAATATCTGAAGAAAAGATGTCTGGATAAAAAAAATCTCATTGAAATAACTGAAAAACTGGATACTCCGCCTAGCTTCTATGAAGCCATGAAAAAAAGCGGGCTCTCCATCATAGGAGAGGTGAAAAAAGCTTCTCCTTCTAAAGGGGTAATAAAAGAGATGTTTGACCACAAGGCCATAGCAGCCTCTTATGACAACTGTGTAGATGCCATATCTGTACTCACAGAGGTGGATTATTTCAAAGGAAACCCACAGTATCTGAAAGAGGTCTCTGAAATAACTAAACTGCCCACTCTGTGCAAGGATTTCATAATCGATGAAGACCAGATATACGAGGCCAGATCTCTCGGAGCGTCTGCAGTGCTTCTTATTGTGAGTATCTTAGATGATGAGACTTTAAAAAGATTTATAGGTATAACAAGAGACCTTCAGATGGAGCCCCTCGTAGAGGCCCATACATCTGATGAAGTTAAAAGAGCTCTAGAGGCCGGAGCAAAAATAATAGGAATAAACAACAGAGATCTCAAGACTTTCAACGTAGATCTGAACAATTGTATAGATCTCTCAAAAGATATTCCTGAAGATGTCCTGGTCATAGGTGAGAGCGGAATAAGCAGAAGAGAAGATGTGAAAAGGCTCAAGGACGGAAAGATAAGCGGGGTTCTTATAGGGGAAGCCTTCATGAGAGCCGAGAGTATGGAAGAGCTGGCCCGGGAATTAAAGGAGGAATTTAATGACTGAGGCAAAGATATGCGGTATAAAAAACCAGTCAGATGTAGAGATAGTTAATGAACTCAAGCCCGACTATATAGGATTTGTCTTTGCAAAATCAAAAAGACAGGTCACCCTGGAAAAAGCCAGGGAGCTGGGAGAGATGCTGGACAGAAATATAAAAAAAGTCGGAGTTTTTGTAAATGAGACTCCTGAAAAAGTATCTGAAATCGCAAAAGCCTGCAGCCTCCATATACTGCAGTTTCACGGGACGGAAACACCAGCATACTGCAAGAGTTTTAAAGGGTATGAGATCTGGAAAAGTTTTGTAGGTGACGAAAATATATTTGAAAATATAAAGAAGTATCAGGGGGCTGTAGATGCCTTTCTGGTGGATTCCAGTGTTCCCGGAAGCGGTAAGAAATTTGACTGGAATCATATAAAGGGCCTGCCGGAAAGTTATAAAATAATCCTGGCAGGAGGACTCAGTCCTGAAAATGTGGCTGAAGCTGTAAAAACTGTGAAACCACAAGTGGTAGACGTGAGTTCCGGTGTAGAGGGAGAAAATGGTAAATCCAGAGAAAAAGTGGAAAAATTTATAGAGGGGGTAAGATTACATGGATAGAAAATTTGGTGATTTTGGAGGGCAGTATGTGCCGGAGACTTTGATGAAGCCTCTTGAAAATTTGGAAAAAGCCTATTTAAAATATAAAAATGACGATGAGTTCAACAGAGAACTAAATTATTACCTAAAGGATTATGTGGGAAGAGAGACACCTCTATACTATGCAGCTTCTCTTACAAAGCATGTAGGCGGGGCAAAGATATACCTTAAAAGGGAAGACCTCAACCATACTGGTGCTCACAAGATAAACAACGTAATGGGGCAGCTACTCCTTGCCAAGAGAATGGGAAAGACAAAAGTCATCGCAGAAACAGGAGCAGGTCAGCACGGGGTTGCCACTGCCACAGGAGCGGCACTGTTAGGAATGGAGTGCGAGGTCTTTATGGGAGAGGAGGATATTGTAAGACAGGAGATGAATGTCTTCAGAATGAGACTTCTGGGAGCTACTGTAAACTCTGTAACATCAGGAACAGGGACTCTGAAAGACGCTACAAATGAAGCTATCAGACAGTGGGTTGCCAGAATTGACGACACATTCTATGTGATCGGTTCAGTTGTAGGTCCTCATCCATATCCTACAATGGTAAGAGATTTCCAGAGAATAATCGGAGATGAGACAAAGAAGCAGATAATGGAGAAGGAGGGAAGGCTCCCTGATGCTATAGTAGCAGCTATAGGGGGAGGATCAAATGCCATGGGTATATTCTATCCTTTTGTCAACGATAAAGAGGTCAGACTCATCGGTGTAGAGGCTGCAGGAGAGGGAATAGATACGGACAAACATGCACTTGCAATGCTCAAGGGAAGTAAGGGTGTCATTCACGGAATGAAGACATACCTTCTGCAGGATGATATGGGGAACATCACTCCGGCACACTCTATATCAGCAGGTCTGGATTACCCAGGTGTAGGTCCTGAACATGCTTACTTATATGACAGCAAGAGAGCCGAGTACGCTCCTATAGACGACAAAGAGGCCCTGGGAGGATTCAAGCTTCTTTGTGAAGTAGAGGGTATCATCCCGGCCTTGGAGAGTGCCCATGCAGTGGCTCATGCAGTAAAAGTAGCAAAAGAGATGTCAAAGGATGAGATTTTGGTAATAAACCTCTCTGGACGTGGAGATAAAGATATAAATACAGTATTAGAAGTATATCAAAAGGGGGAGCTGTAATGGGTAGAATAGAAAATGCACTGAAAAAGGAAGAGAAAAATCTGATAGCATATCTCACTGCAGGAGATCCTTCTATTGAAAAGACTCCTGAGCTTGTACTGGCTATGGAACGTGGAGGAGCTGCACTTGTGGAAATAGGTATCCCATATTCGGACCCTCTGGCAGACGGACCTGTGATTCAGGCTGCCTCTACAAGGGCTCTGTCCAAGGACATAAGTATTCAGAAAATATTTGATGCAGTTACTGAAATAAGAAAACAGAGTCAGATACCCCTGGTTTTTTTAGTCTACTATAACACTATACACAATTACGGCGGAGAAGAGTTTCTGAAAAAATGTGAGGAAACAGGTATCGACGGTCTTATCATCCCTGATCTTCCCATGGAAGAACAGGGAGAACTTCCAAAAAATCCAGCGGTAAGCATAATACCTCTGGTAGCTCTTAACTCTGGAGACAGGATAGAGAGCATCGTAAAGGATGCCACCGGATTCGTCTACTGTATCTCTTCATTCGGAGTAACAGGGACAAGGGATACTATCAGTAATAA
>NZ_JBFHGC010000051.1:0-8750 GCF_041583315.1 Ilyobacter sp.
AGATTAAATAAACGATAGATTTTACCAATTTACGGCCTCAAATAAATATTATTTTGATTATCCAAGATAATATTTATCTGGAGTAATAAATTTTTATAAAATTTATTTAGATTCATTTTTGTATTTTTTAAAAAATATTTGCTTAAAAACTCTATTTAATTAAGTTATAATTTTTAGTATATATACTGGATTTTTTCCTTGATTTTAAAATGAGTTTTTATAGCTAAGCTGATAAAGTAAATATCCATGTGAAATTAACTTCTGGTTTATATTTTAAAGGTCATTTAGAAAGGAATAATTTTAGAAATGGATTAGGATTTTTTGATCGGGGTCAGAATGACTTACCTTTAATTTAGAATGAATTTTATATTGGTGTTACTAGGTTGAGAATTATTCAAGAGTTTTTAAAGGTTAATTTTATCGAGTGGTTTCAGAAGGAATAAGATCTCTTTATTGGAATTGGAAGAATTAGCCTTTAATTTAAAAATAATTTTTATACAAAAAAAGTCGTACTACTTTCAACTGAATTTCAGTGAAAGTAAAACGACTTTATATCTTTTCAGGGTATTAAAGAGAATACTCTTCTTTTTTCTGACAAGATGCCATTTACTTTGTCTTTACATTTATTTCGTTTATGCCTCGTTACTTTTATATTCATAGTATATATCCACTTTTAGCAGTTGTCAACTTTTTTTTATAAAAAAATATTAACTGACACCTTGTTTATTTTTTTCTCTGTTTCTTTCTGCCTGGGTTTTACTGAGATAAAAAGGTTCTAACTGAAAAAGATTATCTTCAGGAATATCAAAACATATTTCTGCCATCACAGAAGCTCTGGGAAGGGACATAGATTTGCTTGTAAAGAAACCTTTATCACCCATAATATTCTCTATCAGATCTCTGTAATGTATGCTCCCGTCACCTAGAAACAATAGCTCTTCGCCCCTATATCCCTCTAGTATCTCTCTCAGTTCCCCGTCCATATATTCGCTTTTTCTTTCTAGTCCGTTCTTGACATCATAGCCGTACTCTGCATAATAAACCCTCTCTTTTCTGGCATCTATAAGGGAAAGTATTTTCTTATCTGTGTGAGGTGCCAGATTTGCTATGACATCTAGTTCATTCAGTCCCACTAAAGGTACTCCCAGAGAATAGGCCAGACCCTTGGCCGTACCTACACCTACTCTTATACCTGTAAAAGATCCGGGTCCTATACTCACTGCTATTCTTTCTACATCCTTTATACTATTTCCAGAAAGATCAAAAAGTACATCTATGGCACTCATCACAGTATCAGAGTGATTCAGGTTTACATTCAGATTCAATTCAGCCACAAGGCCCTTTTCTATATGGTACAAAGCCACTGTCCCGGACTTTGTAGATGTATCAATCGCTAAAGCCAACATATTTAAACAACTCTCTTTCTCTATCTAAGTCTCCTATAAATTTAACAGATATTTTTCTGCTCTCATCATCGTGATAATACAGTTTTATCTCTATATACTCTTTAGGGAGTTCACTCTCTATAATATCTGCCCACTCGATTACCACAAGGCCTCCGTTATTGAGATAATCCTCATACCCGACTTCATATACCTCTTCAGGGTCAGTAAGCCTGTACACATCAAAATGGTATAGTGGAAGTCTTCCTCCGTGATGTTCGAGGACATAGTTAAAAGTCGGGCTTTTTATATTCTCCTCTATACCCAGCTCTTTGGCAAGGGTTTTTACAAAGGTGGTTTTCCCTGTCCCCAAGTCCCCAACAAGGGCTATCACATCATTTTCCCTTGAAAAATCTGCCATATCCACTGCCAGTTTATCAAGTTCTTCAAATGAAAGTATTTTTTCCATCATTATCTCCTCTACTGCTATTTATCCATTATTTTATTTACTACACCGGTGGTTGATTTACCTTCTACAAGCGTAAGAATTCTTACCTCTCCCCCGTTTCTTTCCACTACCTTTGTCTCAGGAAGGTCCTCTTTCTTGTAGTCTCCCCCCTTCACATGGATGGAAGGCTTGAGTTCCTCTATAATCTCCACAGGAGTATCCTCTGTAAAAACCACTGCATAATCCACGGCCTTCAGACCGGTGAGCATCTCTGCCCTGTCCTCCTGTGAATTTATAGGTCTCGTTGGTCCTTTGAGCCTTCTTACAGATTCATCTGAGTTCACTCCCACTATGAGGATATCCCCCTGTTCCTTAGCTTCATTAAGATATCTCAGATGTCCCACATGCAATATATCAAAACAGCCGTTTGTAAACACAGCTTTCTTTCCCTCTTTTTTTATTCTGCAGACCAATTCTGCCGCTTCTTCTCTTTCTAATACTCTCTTCACCAAAAATTCACACCCTTTATATATCATTTAGTTATTTTACAATATCCCAAAAGATTTCTCAACTTCAATTTCTCTGAGTAAATTTATTACTTCTATTATTATCTCTGCAGTGATGCCCCAGATAACTTCTCCGTCATAGCTGTAAACATATACCTGTCTCGGTTTACCTTCCCATGGCTTAAAGTACCTCTCTGGAAGTCCCAGTTCCTTTGCAGGAAACTCTTTCACAACTCCGTTTTCTTCGTAATAAGGATGAAATTTTATGGTTATCATCTCTGTTCTGGGCTTATTTTCCATAAAAAATTTCAGAGGGACAAAAAGAAGCCTTTCCACCTCATCTTTATTGATTTCAAACTCATCTACATTATCTATATTGATTATCCCTGCATAAGATTCTACGATGACTCCAGTAGGAATGATCAGGGTTCCTATTTTACCAAGAACCTTTATCTTTTCTCGGGAGATTCCCAGTTCTTCTTCAGTTTCTCTTATTGCCGTCTCTAAAAAACTAATATCACTCTCTTCATGTTTCCCTCCGGGAAAGCTTATCTCTCCGCCCTGTCTTATATTTTTAGCTCTCTTTTGAAGAACAAAATATTCCTCTCCATCTATCTTGCAGATCACTGCCATAACAGCCGAATTGAAATATTTATCCCGGGATATAATTGGGTTCTCTTTATATTCAAGTTTTTTTAAGATATCACTGTATTCCATAGTAAATCCTCCTGAAGTTTATTATAACATTAAACTATTTTAAAAACTATTTCACTTTTATTTTTTCATATAAATTCTTTACTTGCTGATTTAATAAAAAAATCAATTTTCTAAATAACAAATCATTCTTTTATAACTTAATTTATATTCATTCCTTTATTTTTTATTCATAATAAAATCTATCTAGCATTCACCTTTAAGATTAAGACAGACAGGGAGAAGCCCCCTGTCTGTCTTAATTAAAATCCACTATATTTTTTTAGCCTCTATACCCCATATCTCACTTGCGTACTGCGAGATAGTCCTGTCAGAAGAGAACTTCCCTGCATTGGCTATATTCATCCAGGCTTTCTTTGCCCATTCCTTCCTGTTTCTGTAATCTATATTTACCATCTTTTGTACCTTTCTGTACTCATCAAAATCTTTCAGCACAAAGTACTGGTCAGGTTTATGCCAGCTGGCTCCCTTGAGGATAGAATCATATAGCTCCTGAAACATTCCTGTCCCGCCGTCGCTATAGGTTCCGTCTACGAGACTGTCTAGGACTTTTTTCAGACCCTCTACAGATTCATACTCTTTTGATGGGTCATACCCGTTTTTCTTCATTTCATTTATATCTTCTACTTTCATACCGAAGATATAGCTGTTTTCAGCACCTGCCTCCTGGACTATCTCCACATTGGCTCCGTCCAATGTTCCCAGGGTGAGAGCACCGTTTAGCATAAATTTCATGTTTCCGGTTCCTGATGCCTCTTTACCTGCAGTGGATATCTGTTCCGAGACATCTGCCGCCGGGAATATCTTCTCAGCCAGAGAAACCCTGTAATTTTCCACAAAAGCTATCTTTATTCTTCCCCTTACCAGAGGATCGTTATTTACAGCTTTACCCACTTCATTTATTAGTTTTATTATTCCCTTAGCTCTAAAGTATCCCGGAGCCGCCTTGGCACCAAAAATATATGTCACAGGATAAATATCCATCTTTGGATTCTCCTTTATCTTATTATAAAGGTCCATTATGTGAAAAATATTCAGAAGCTGTCTCTTGTATTCATGAAGTCTCTTTACCTGCACGTCAAAAATAGATTCTGTGTCTATCTCTATTCCATGAACCTCTTTCAAATGATTTGAAAGTTCTGTTTTTTTCAATTTTTTTATTTCAAGAAATCTGTTTAATATCTTTTCATCGTCTTTATATTGTTCAAGTTTTTTTAGCTGAGAAAGATCAGTTACCCAGCCGTCTCCTATGAGGTCAGTGATAAAACCGGAAAGCTCTTCATTTGAAAAAAGAAGCCATCTCCTCTGGGTTATCCCGTTGGTTTTATTCTGAAATTTTTCAGGATAAAGTTTATACCACTCCTTCAGCTCTTGATTTTTGAGGAGATCTGTATGGAGTTCCGCCACTCCGTTTATGGTTTTAGACCCGTAAATGGCCATCCAGGCCATATGAATGAGGTCTCCCTGAATCACAGACATTTTTTCGTGCTTTTTTCTGTCTTCAGGATACTCTTTTTCCAGAGACTGCAGAAGTTCGATATGTATTCTGTATGTTATATCATAAATTCTGGGAAGTACCTCTTTATATAATTCTATCCACCATTTCTCCAGAGCCTCTTTTAAAATCGTATGGTTAGTATAGGAAAACAACTTCTCCACTATGTTCCATGCCCTTGTCCAGCTTATACCTTCCACATCATAGAGTAGCCTCATCATTTCAGGTATGGCAACTACAGGATGGGTATCATTTAGCTGTATTGCTGCATAATCTAGAAGTTTTTCGAAATCTTTTCCGTGTGTCTTTTTAAAGTTTCTCAGTATATCCTGTAGCGAAGCCGATGCAAAAAAATACTGCTGCTTCAGCCTCAGTTTTTTCCCCTCGTTGGTGGTGTCATTGGGGTAAAGTATCCTGGATATATTTTCAGCCATATTTTTTTCTTTCACAGCCTCTTCATAATCCTGGGAATTAAAGGCGTCCAGATCCAAATCATTGATAGGCGTAGATTCCCACAGCCTCAGGGTATTCACATTATCAGTACCATATCCCAGTATTGGAGAATCATAAGGAACAGCTCTCACCTTTTGATCCCCAAACTCTACAATGACCTCTTCACTTGATTTTTTCACAGACCACGGGTCCCCGTATTTTAGCCATGTTTCCGGATACTCTTTCTGAAATCCCTCTTCAAATTGCTGCCTGAAAATACCGTTTTTATATCTTATCCCATATCCTTGTCCGGGAAGATTGAGAGTTGCCAGGGAATCCATGAAACATGCTGCCAGTCTACCAAGTCCTCCGTTCCCAAGTCCGGCATCATCTTCTGCCTCTTCTATATGGTTATAATCTATCCCCAGTTCTTTCAGTACATCCTTTACCTCTTGCAGAATACCTATATTCATGAGGTTATTTCCGAGAGCCCTTCCCATCAAAAATTCAGCAGAAAGGTAGAATGCCTGTTTCCCCTTTCTGTATTCTGCCGTTGTTTTTTCCCAGTTTTCAGCTATACCCTCCATTACTGTCTTGGCCAGAGCCTGATATACCTGAAAATCCTCTGCATCTTCCAGAGATTTCCCACAGTCCACTTTCAGGTATCTTTTTATCCCATCTATAATTTCCTCTCTATCTAAATACATTTTTTACCCCCTATACTCAAAACATTTATCTGTTGTATTTTTCAGTTATTTTTTTTAGCCTCAGAGCCGTCTCTTCTTTCAAGTCCTCTTTTTTCATTCTCCATTTCCAGTTTCCCCATGAAGTTGCAGGAAAATTCATTCTTGCCTCACTTCCGAGACCTATTATATCCTGCATCTGGGTTATTGACATCATCGCTTTAGAGCTCCATATAGCCTCTATACATTTCCAGTTTATCTCCTCTGACTCTGCTTCAGGCATTTTTTTCAGATATCTGTCACAGATCCCCTTATGAAAATTATCCAATCCCCTATACCATCCAACAACTGTGTCATTGTCATGTGTCCCGGTATAAGCAACACAATTTTCGGGGTATCTGTGAGGGAGATACTCATTTTCCTCATTTTTATCAAAGGCGAACTCCAGTATTTTCATTCCCGGATATCCGCTGTCCTTCAGAAGTTTTCTCACCTTGGGAGTAAGAAAGCCCAGATCTTCTGCTATTATAGGCAGATCCCCCAAAGTCCTGTTTATTCTCCCAAAAAGCTTCATTCCAGGTCCCTTTTCCCAACGGCCTTTTCTTGCGGTTTTTCTGCCGTATCTCACTGTCCAGAATGATTCAAAACCTCTGAAGTGGTCTATCCTTATAGTATCATACATCCTAAAAGAGCTCTTTACTCTCTCTAACCACCATCTGTATCCTGTTTTTTCCATATATTCCCAGTCATACAAAGGATTTCCCCAGTATTGACCGTCTTTGCTAAACATATCAGGCGGAGCTCCGGATAGTTTGGTTGGTTTTTTATACTTATTAAAAAGAAACATTTTGCTATTGGCCCACGAGTCTGCACTGTCAGAAGCCACAAAAATAGGTATATCACCTATGATTTTTACATTTTTAGATTTGGCATAACTTTTGAGATTCTCCCACTGTTCATAGAAAATATACTGGAGAAAAAGCTGAAACTCCATCTCGTAGCAAAGATCCATCTCTGTCTCTTTTATAATGGCTCTTTTCTTGTACCTGTAATCTTTAGGCCACTTTTGCCACTGTGTATAGTCAAAGTTTTTCTTTAGGGCCATGAAAAGGCAGTAATCTTCTATCCAGTATTCCGATTTTTTTTTAAACTCTTCCATATCTTGCAACTGATCCATCTGAAGGTACTTGTCATAGGCCTTTCTCAAAAGCCTCATCTTTTCCCTGTGTATCAGCCCAAAATCAATACTTCCCTCTATATTCCCCTCTATCAGAGGAGCCAGGTCGTCTTTCTGGAGAAATCCCCTGTCCACAAGAGACTCCATATCTATGAAATAATGATTCCCTGCAAAGGCCGAAAAAGACTGGTATGGAGAATCACCGTATCCTGTAGGCCCCATGGGAAGAATCTGCCAGAGTTTCTGACCTGCTTCTGCCATAAAATCCACAAATTCATACGCCGGTTTTCCCAGGTCACCTATACCGTATTTTCCGTGAAGAGAGCTTATATGCATTATTATCCCGCTGCTTCTTTGAAATTCCATACACCCTCCTGTTTCCCTGTAGTAAAATTTATATTCTATTTTTATCTATTTTTTCTAATAGTTATCTACGCAGTTTAGGGGCTTCCTCCTACTTTTTCTTTGTAATAAAAATAATTATGTCTTTTTCACAAATAAAAATACCCATCAAAATACCTTAGGAAATATCCTTTGCATTTTAATGGGTATGAATTATTTTTATTTACTTAGTTCCGAATATTCTGTCTCCGCAGTCTCCTAGACCTGGATATATATATCCGTTTTCATCTAGTCCCTGGTCTATCTTCGCAGCATATATATCTACATCTGGATGTTTTTTTATTACCTTTGCAAGTCCCTCAGGTGCAGCTACAAGACACATAAAAGTTATGTCTGTTACTCCGTTTTCTTTGAGGTAATCTATGGCATAAATTGCAGATCCTCCTGTTGCAAGCATAGGGTCTACAAGGATTACCTTTCTCTCACTTATATCTGTAGGAAGTTTGCAGTAGTAGTATACAGGCTCCAGAGTCTCTTCGTTTCTGTACACACCTATATGTCCTACTTTTGCAGTTGGAACAAGGGCTAGTATCCCGTCTACCATTCCAAGACCAGCTCTAAGGATAGGAACCACTGCCACTGCCTTATCTGGAAGAATATACGCCTTTGTCTTCATTAGGGGAGTTTCTACCTCAGTTTCCTCTAACTTTAGCTCTTTTGTAGCTTCATAAGTCATTAGACCTGCTATCTCATTTAGAGTTTCTCTAAAAGTCTTTGTGTCTGTGTCTTTGTTTCTCAAAAAAGTTAATTTGTGCTGAATCAGCGGATGATTTACTTCTACTATAGCCATTGGTTTAACCTCCTAAAACCTTATATATTTTTTTATTTCATTTTTTTTTGGGCGGTCCACACAAAAAAACAGGACCTTAGTCCTGTTTTTATTTTTTCATTCCGTACTTTTTGTTGAACTTGTCTACTCTACCAGCAGCGTCGATAAACTTCGCTTTACCAGTGTAGAATGGATGACACTTAGAACATACAGCTATTTTGATTTCATCACCTTTTGAAAAAGTTGATCTAGTTTCAAATCTTTCTCCACATGTGCAATCAACAGTAACTACATGATAATTAGGATGAATTCCTTTTCTCATCGACCTCTCACCTTCCTTAAAAAACTTCTTAATTTCGAAATAAATTCTATCACAAATGTCAAACTTTTGCAATATTTTTTTGTAAGCTCAAATTACTTGACACTTATCAATCCTACATTTATTGGCAAATACATACTATTAAAAAATAAGTTAACTACTTATATAATTTTTTTGACCTGGTTTCTCACAGAAATCTGTGTAAATTAAAAATTAATGATTAGTACTTGAAATTCAAAATAAATTACTGAATTTCTATGGTGTCACTTTTCTCTTGACAGAAAAGTAACCAAAAGGTCAAGGCTATGAAAAATCAGCTAAATAACCTTGAAAATCCAAGAAAAATTCGAAACTCACTTCGTTCAAACAGTCGATTTTTTCTAAGGATTTTACTTCGGTCATTCTTAACGCTGATTTTATCAA